>JACRBO010000740.1 GCA_016219235.1 Chloroflexota bacterium | reverse complement strand
ATAATGCATAATGCATAATGCATAATGCATAATGCATAATGCGTGATGCGTGAAACCGAGTGACCAATTACCAGTTGACCGATTACCAATTACCAGTTGACCGATTACCAATTGACTAATCTACCAATTTACCAATCCCCAATCAACTACTTGACCACCTCAAACTCCGCCATCAAACCAAAATGGTCCGACGGGTAGAGGCGGGCATCATCGGGCGCGGGTTGATTGAGCACGATCTGGCAATCGCTCACGCGCACGCGCTGATCGACGAAGATGTAGTCGAGCGTGCCGCGCCAGGGTTTGTTGGACGGATTAGTGATCAAGCCGATGATTTTGCGGCGCAGCGCGCGCCACACATCGCGCACGGTCTTGATGGTGTTGGCCAGGGGCAGCGGCGTCGGGCAAGTATACTCCGGTTCGCGACCGTGCACAGCCGCATACGCCGACGAAAAATGATCACGCATCAGGCGAATGGCGCGCGATTCGGGCGTGCCGTTGAAGTCGCCACACACGACGACGGCGCGATCGGCGCTAAAGGGCGTGAGCCAATCGAGCAGCTGTTGAACCTGATGATCGCGGTCGCGCGCTTCGCCCGGCCACCAGTGCAGGTGCGTGGTCGCCACGATGAGCGATCGGGTTGGGGTGTCGATCTCGATCAGGCTCGCCACACGCGATTGGGTCGATAGCTCAAGCCATTCGGCGCGCAGAATCTTGTGCTGGCTCAAAATCGCTACGCCTTCTTTGTCACGCTTTTTGCCGCTGAAGGGGCTGTAGTGGATGGAGTAGCCGCCCAGTTGATCGGCCAGCCAGCGCGCAGAGTTGTCGGGCGCGGGCGTCACTTCTTGCAGCGCGATCAAATCGGGTTGCAGCGCGGCCAGTTGATCGACGACGAGTGATCGGCGTTGTTCCCAGCGCGATCGATCATTCAACAGATTGAGTGTCACCAGTCGAAGTGGGGGCATAGGCTTAGCGGCCAAAGGTCAGCAGGCTCAGGCCCATACGGGCAAAGTCGGGGCTGATGCGGAAGGCGGCGACAATCCTATCGACCATATCCCACAGCGCCTGGTTGGCCGGTTCGAACCAGAAGAGCAGGATGAAGACCAGCAAGATGCCGATCGAGGCGAAGCGATAGAGCGACTGGCGCAGACTGGGCGTCAGCCACGGCGCGATGATGCCAAAGCCGTCCAGCGGTGGAATGGGCAGCAGGTTCAGCAGCACCCCGGCGATGTTGACCATGATCAGCCCGGCCAGCGCGGCCCAAAAAGTCAGCGCCGATTCAAAGGCGTCGGGCGTGATGAGTTTGAACAGGAACGGAATCGCCAGCAGGATGGACACGAGCAGCGAAGCCAGCGGCCCGGCGGCTGAGACAACGCTTTGCCATTTGGGGCCGCGCAGCGCCGCGCGATTGATGTAGACCGCGCCGCCCGGCAATCCGATGCCGCCCATCAGCAAAAAGATGACGGGCATGACGATGCTGAGCATGACGTGCGTGTACTTGAGCGGGTTGAAACTGAGATAGCCGTTGCCGCGCACGCTATGATCGCCGCCCAGGTCGGCGGCCAGCGCGTGCCCAAATTCGTGCGCGGAGACGCTGGCGATCCAACCGCCGATGATGAAGACGTAGACGCCTGTGTCTTGCAGATCTTCGCGCAGGGTCATGTAGCCGCCGCCGATGACGATGGCCAGCAAGATGGCGACGGCGCGCCAACTGATGAGGTGTGGCAGTGCGCGGCGTAAAGGCACATCGTCGCGCACCTCGGGGCGCGCGCGGACTTCCGGGCGCGGGGCAGGGCGTTGGGCAATCGGCGGGGCGGCGTGCGCCGCGGTCACATGCGGTGGCGCGATCTGGACATCGGCGACCGGATGATTCTTGAGCCAGTAGCGCAGCGTGCGTGTCTCCAGGCCGCGCTGGCGCAGAATCTGGGCCGCCGCGCCGCCTTCGTTGAGCAAGCCCATCAGCAAATGCGGCGTATCAACCTGCTCGCTGTTCAGGCGGCGGGCCTCGTCGGCAGCTTCATTCAAGACACGCCGCGTGCGGTAACTGTGAGTAGCCTCAACCGGCGAGGGATCGGCCTGGGGCGCGCCGGACAGCGCCGCGGCGATGATCGTCCTCAGCGCCGCCGGATCGCGCATGATGGCGGCGAACCAGCTCCAGACCGTGCCGGAATCGGGCGACAGCAGCCCCAGCAGCACGTGCTCCGGTTCCAGTTGCACGGCGTGCAGGGTGGCCGCTTCGGTCGCGGCATTTGCGAGGCTCGCCTGCGCGGCCAGGGTGTAATCGATCGAAGATAGTTCCATGTTTTACTCTTGTTCAAAATGGGTGCCCAGCGCGCCAGGCGGATCGCTGCGCAAGATGCCGCGCAGCCGCGGCGCTTTATCGAGCAGCCGGCCCAGTCGATCGCTGTACACGATCGTGAGGGTGAAGATCATCAACGGGAAAGGCATAATCGGCAGCACCTGCGCCAGGTTCGGCACAACCGATTGTAACTTCAACGCGACGATTTGCAGCACGCCAAACAGGTACGCGCCAAACGCCACCCGATAGGGATGCCAGCCGCCAAAGATCACAATCGCCAGCGCGATCCAGCCCAGGCCCGCCGTGTGCCGATAGGACCAGCCCAGCTTCACGTCCAGCGAGTAGGCCGCGCCCGCGATGCCGACCAGCGCGCCGCCCAGCGCCGTGTAGACATAGCGCAGCCGGTTGACGGGCACGCCGCGCGAATACGCGCCTTCCGGCCGCTCGCCGATGCCCTGCAAAATCAGGCCGCGCCGCGTCTTGAACATGAACCAGTACGCGGCGAAGATCAACACCACGCTGCCGTATACCACCAGGTCTTGATTGAAGAAGATCGGGCCGATGACGGGAATATCTTTGAGCAGCGGGATGGGCATATGTGGCACGCCGGGGCCTTGCACGCGCACGAACGGGTTGCCCAGAAAGGTGCTGAGGTCGGTACAGAGCAGCGTCAGCACGAAACCCACGGCGACCTGATTCAGCCTCAGTGCGATGCTGGAGTAAGCGATGAGCAGCGCCACCAGCATCGAGACCAGCGCCGCCGCGATGAAGCCCAGCCAGATACTGCCCGTGCTCAATGCCACACCGAAACCCGTCATGGCCGACAACATGATGCTGCCGTCGAGCGACAGGTTGATCACGCCCGCCTTCTCGGTGATGGCTTCACCCAGGGTGGCGAAGATCAGCGGGGCCGAGGCCAACAGAATCGATACAATCGTGGCTTCCATACGCGGCTCCTTGTCGCGCTTACTTTCGCGGCGACTTCGTCTCTTCCCGTTTCAACGCGCTCAGATGCAGATTCAGTGCCCCGATCGAAATCCAGATTTCGCTGAGCGACAACACCAGTGAGGCAATCAACAGCAGCAGGCTGATCACAAACAATACTTTGCCCACTTCGATCCAGCCCGCAAACAACACCAACATGCACAGCACACAGCCCAGAATGCTGGCTGCCCCTGTGGCCTGCATGTACTTGAGCAGCTCGACCCGGAACGTCAAGTTGTCGATCTGCCCCAGAATAAGCGGATCAGGCGCCTTCTGGTAGTCGGTGTGCAGATTGCGGATCAGGTTGGCGAGCGCCAGAAACCGATTGGTATACGCCAGCATCAACAGTGAAAGCGCCGGAAAAAACAAAGCGGGAGTGGTCAGTGTGATGTCCATAGTTGATTACTCGACGATCAAAACCTTAGCGCCGCGGACGTGCCACTGCTTTAGTTCCACCAGCGCCCGATTGGCCTCCGCCAGCCCGAAGGTTTCCACTTCCGGTCGAAGCGGAATCTCGGCAGCCAGTTGCAAGAACTCACGCACGTCACGCCGCGTGACATTGGCTACGCTCTTGATTTCTTTCTCGCGCCACAACTGATCGGGATAGTTCAGTTGCAGCCACACGTGTTGATCGACTGCTTCTTTGCGAATGGCGTTGACGACCAGTCGCCCGCCTGCGTCCAGATTCTTCAGCGCCTCAACCACGGGCGTCCAGACCGGCGTCGTATCGATAATGGCCGCGCACGGCTGTGGTGAACGATCGGTTGTGTCACCCGCCCAACTCGCGCCCAGTTCGATCGCGAAGGCACGTTCGGCGGCGCTGCGCGCAAACACCATGATCGGCGAATTCGGAAATTGATGTCGCGCCAGCTTCAGCACCAGATGCGCCGATGCGCCAAAGCCCGTTAGCCCGAGAACCTGCCCGTCCTGCAGATTCGTCAGCGCCAGCGACCGGTAGCCGATCGCGCCCGCGCACAACAGCGGCGCAGTTTCAACATCAGAGAGCGCATCTGGCAAACGATAGGCAAACTCCGCGCGAACGGTCATGTACTGCGCGTAGCCGCCGTGCGTGTGCAAGCCCGTTGCCTTGAACTCGCGGCATAGATTCTCGCGTCCGCTGCGGCAAAACTCGCACGTGCCGCACGCCGAATAAATCCACGCCACGCCGACGCGATCCCCGACCTGTAGACCTGACAGGTTTCCGGCGGCTTGCGCCGCAAAACCTGTCAGGTCTTGATTGCTCATCGCCGCCACGCGCCCCACAACTTGATGCCCCAGCACAATCGGTAATTGGGGCGGCGGCAAACGTCCCTCAATCTCATCAAGTTCAGTGTGGCACACCCCGAACGCTGAGACTTTAATCAACACCTCGCCGTTGCCTGGCACTGGCTCTGGCAGATCAGTTAGCGTCAGCGGGGTGTTGTTCTCTGCCAGGTTCGTAGTCTGGTTCAAGATCATCGCGTGCATAAGACAGCTCAAGCATCCTGAGCGAAGCAGCAGGCGCATCCTGAGCGAAACGCAGTGGAGTCGAAGGACGCCTGCTGCGTAGTCGAAGGACGCGGTTCTGTAGAATAGCCCCTCTTCATTCAGCCTTCGCCGCTTTACGTCTTTCGCGTTCCTGTTTCACGATAGCGTGAATTTGATCCCAATCGTCCTGAATCAAAGCTTCTTTCTTCGCTCGTGACCAGCCTTTGATTTGCCTCTCACGCAAGAAGGCTTCGTGCTCGTCAGGCATTTCTGCCCACCACACCAGCGCTACCGGCAAGCGCGAACTCGTATAGCCTTTGAAATAACCTGACTGATGCTGCGCCAGCCGCAATTCAAGATTCGTAGTTGAACCGGTGTAGTACGAGTTGTCGGCGCACTTGAGAATGTACACGAACGGCACGGATGTTTTGCGCTATCCGCATCCTTCGACTGCGCATCGCGCGCGCATGCTGAGCGAAACAAAGTGTAGTCGAAGAACGCGCGATGCTCCGCTCAGGATGCTTGATCGTTAGTCGTCGTTCGCGTTACCCGCATCCTTCGACTGCGTTCCGCGACCCTTCGACTGCGCTACGCTTCGCTCAGGCGCGGAACTCCGCTCAGGATGCTTGAGTTTTGATCGCCCCAAACGCCGCAAAGACGCTGTTTTTGTGCAGGATTTCCACGGTCTTGAAGCCCACTTCTTTGAGCAGGTGCAGCTGCCACAGCAACGGGCGCGGCGTGTCTTCCTGCTCGATGTAGCCATACACCGTCTCGCGATACGCCTCGCCCTTCAACTGCGTCAGGTATTCGCCGTAGCGCTGCCACATCAGCACTTGAATTGCGGGTGAATCATGCTCGATCAGATCGCTGATCCACATCGAGCCGCCGGGCTTCAATGCGGCATAACATCTGGCAAACACGCTGCGCCACTCGTCATCGCCGCGCAGATGATGGAACACCGCCGCCGCCATGATGATGTCGAACGATTCCGCCTCAACCTCGATGTCGCGGATGTCACATTGCAGTGTGGTGATCGGCTGCGACGTCAGTGCGCCGATCCGCGTGACGGCGCGTTCCAACATCGGCGCGCTTAGATCGATCAGCGTCACGGCCAGATTCGGCAGATGCGCCAGCAACTTCAGTGTATAGTTGCCTGCTCCGCAGCCGATGTCGAGCGAGCGCGTTGCCTGCGGATTCGTCGCCGCGGCCGCCGCCGTGATCAAGTCCAGCACCAGCGGCGCATCGATCGTGGCCGATTGGCCCGTCTCCAGATTGGAGAAGCGTTCCACATCAGCGTCAAAGCGTTGGCGGATTTGATCGACGGTGGATTTCATCATATCTCGACCGGTTCGGGTTGATCATTCTTCCTGATTTATCGAATCAGCATCAATTATCATCGGCGGTAGTCGCTGAAAAGTCTCAACAGATCTTTCAAGTCTGAGCTGACTGACATCTTTGCCCTTCATCTTGTACGCGGTGACGACCAATTCCCAGGCGGCTTCAAAGCGAGCCGTGTCGGTTTGCGCTCGCCAGAATGCCAGGTCGAACGAGCGATCGAGGTCCTCGATTTTGCCCTTACGCTCCATGAAAATGGGTGTCTGTGTGCTCATTGTGCATTATCCCCGCAGTCATGCGCTGAATTTCGCCAAAATGCTAGTTCGATGGTGATTTCATAAGTTGCGCTTGCGACCTGCAAAGAGCATGATCATAAACAGCAGGTACGTACCCAACGCTGCCAACCCTAACACACTTGCCAGTCCCGATTGGCTATCACCCGCCCACAGCAGGCACGCGACGGCCAGCAGCACCCAGACCAGCGAGTGCGCGTTGCGCAGAATCAAATGTTGGAGGCGCGTCCGCGCTTGGCCCGTTTTCGGTTTCGGCCAGACGAAATAGTAAGCCGCCGCGATGCCGAGGCAAGCGAGACTACCGATGGTAAGTGGAATGCCAGGCAGAGAGTTGGTCATCTACAGTTCGTACCCTTGCTCGATCCAATAGTGCCAGTCCGCAACTGCCTGGCGAGTTTCAGCGTCGACCCGAACGGGCTTCAGTTGCGATAAGGGAACAGCCAGCGTTCGTCGCTCCCACGGGGTGGTTACGAACATCTCGTGCTGACACGCATCTTCGGAAGCCATGCCGACAACCTGGACTTCATCACCTTTGCGCAAGGGCGAAATCTCCCGCTGTGCGATACAGCGCGCCAGAAACGGAAAGTGCAGTTTGTCTTCAAGATAGTAATACCAGCCCATCGCCTGTTCTTCCGGGCCATAAGCATCAACGATGATGTCGTCAATGATGCGTTGTTCACGGGTCGGGCTTTTCTTTGGGGCAGGCATAGTCATATGCACTCGCTGTTTATCATCGAATGAATTCGATGGCTGATGAATGGAAGTCGGCTCAAGCCGACTGGCATACGTAACTCAACACAATCGCAATATTCTCGGCCAGCGGATTGACCGCATCGATAATCAACCGTTCGTCTTGCCACGCCGCGAAATAGCTTTTCACGCGCTCGACATCATCCCACGTCAATTCGTGCCAGCCGGGAATGCCGCGCTCTCGAACGGCCAGTCGTGCCCGATGCGCGGCTTCATCTGAACACACGCATTCGATGACGCACCATTTGGCTTGATATGTTTCGGCCAATTCGCGCCAGCGCGTGCGAATCGCTTCAATGCTGGCGACACTGTCCAGGATCACCGATTGGCCCAACTGCAATTGACGCTGCGCCAGCGTCGTGAGCAACTCGTATCCGGCGTAACCGACCTCCGCACTTGCCAGTCCTGATCGGCGCAGCGTCGCTTCCAGCCAGTCTTTGGCAAAGACCGGAATGCCTAACTCGCGCCCGACGGCTTCGGCGATACTGCTTTTCCCTGTGCCAGGCAGGCCCGCGAAGACGATGAATTGCATCGCGCTGACTCGCTGATTCGCTATTCGCTGATTGGCCGATGCACCCGGCTGCTAAACCTGAACCACGCGATTGCCCCGTCGGCCCCGCGCAAGAACTCGCCGCGCGCGCCTTTGAGCGGTTCGTCCAGCGCGATGATCTTATCCTCGCCCCAGAAGGCCAGGCGAGTGGGCGGGGGCGTTTCGCCGGGTGGCACATCGGGCGTGGGGAAGCCGCCTTTGGGCCGTTGTTGCAGCCATAGTTCTCCATCGCGCATTCGGAGTTCCACCCAGTCTTCAGGCGCATCGTAATCGCCGACGTACTGCGCCAACTGTTCTGGCGTGCGTGCGATGTGCGGCGGATTGGGCCACTCGATGCCGAGATACTGCTTGATGGCATTCGCGCGCAGTGGACCGTACAACACCGAACCCTGATCGCTGTTGGTCAGCGTCACGATGGCGAACTGCCGCGACGGCACGAGGGTGAAATCGGCGGTGAAGCCATGCGTCGCGCCGCCGTGCCGCACAACGGGCGTGTCGCCGATCGGGGTGATGAACCAGCTCAGGCCGAAGACATCCAGCCCGCTGCCCTGCACGATCGGCGTTTGCATCATCTTCAAGGTATCAGGCTTCAATAAACCCTGACCATCGCTCAGGTGGAAGCGCGCGTACTTGAGCAGATCGTTGACGGTGCTGACCACGCCGCCTACCGGATGACCTGCGCGGCCGATCGGCCACGGGCGCGCGACGCGGGGTTGTCGATCGATCACCTGATGGCCGACCGCAAATCGATGCACCATCACATCGTGCGGGAAATAGAACGACATCTTCATGTCGAGCGGATCGAGCAGGAGTGATTTGACTGCCGCTTCGTACGTCTGGCAAGTGATCACCTCGATGATGCGCCCGGCGATGTTGAAGCCGGTATTGCAGTACGACCATACTTCACCGAGCGGTGTCCACTGCGGAAGTTTGCCAATCTCGGCCACCATCTTTTGCTGGGCGTCGTCACCGTAACCGAAGTCGTTGAAGTAATCGCCCAGCCAACCGCCGGTGTGCGTGAGCAAATGGCGAATCGTTGCGCGCGCGACCACGCTTTCGTCGCTGAGTTGAAAATCGGGCAGGTAGGTGCGAATCGGCGCATCGAGTTCGAGGCGGCCCTGTTCCAGCAGCCGCATCAGAATCGTGGCGGTGAACGTCTTGGTGATCGAGCCGGTCTGAAAGAGCGTATCGGCTGTGACGGGCAGCGGATTCTCGATGCTGGTCACGCCGAAGCCCGCCGTGTACGTTTGGCCCTCGTACGATACGCCCACGGCCAAACCCGGAATGGGCAAACGCGCCATCCCCGCTGCAATCTCATCGGTTACGGTTTGGAATAGCCCATCAGAAGTTGAGGCCATGTCAAGGCTCCCAGGCTACAGGCCGCGTGCGCCTCGAACGTAAGGCACGCCCAGTGCGGCCGGCGTTCCAATACGCTTGCGAACGGCTTCGCGCGAACCAATCAGCAGCACGATAATCGTAAAGGCATACGGCAGCATTTGCAGGAAGAAGCCCCAGTAGGGGTTGTAGTAAAACGGATTGGCCATGCCGAGCAGAATCGTCGGGCCCTGGATATCGAGGATCATGCGGCGCAGCGCACCAAACGCATACGCGCCCAACATCCCGCGCACCGGATCCCATTGCGCGAAGATCACCAGGCCCACCGCAATCCAGCCCAGGCCGCCCGTCGTCAATTCGCTGAACCAGCCGGGCGAGATCGCCAGACTGATCGTCGCGCCGGCCAGTCCGGCCAGCACACCGCCGACGCCGACATAGAAGTAGCGCAGACGATACACGTTGATGCCCAGCGCGTCGGCCGCGGCCGGATATTCGCCTACGGAGCGCAGATGCAAGCCGGGCCGCGTGCGATTGATGAAGTACCACGCGATCGGCACGAGCAGATAACCGACGTATACCAGGATGTTTTGATTGGTGAAGAGGATCGGGCCGATCAAGGGAATGAGCGACAACCCCGGAACCGTGATGATCGGCAGCAGCGCGATCGTGCCAGCTTTGCTCAGGCCCTCACCCAACACCAGACTGATGCCGGTCCCTAAAAACGTCAATGCCAGACCGCTGACGACTTGATCGGATTGCAGCGTCACCGTAAGGAAGGCGTGGATCTGGCTGAGTAATCCACCGGCGAGCATCGCGACGAGCAGGCCCAGCCACGGGTTGCCGGTGCTGACGGTCACGCTGAAGGCGCTCATCGCGCCGATCAGCATCATACCCTCCACGCCCAGATTCATCACGCCCGATCGTTCCGCGAAAATCTCGCCGATCGTGGCGAACAGCAACACCGTCCCCGAGGCCACACCCGCTTGCAGAATGATGATCCAATCCATCTTAAGCCTCCACGCGGCGGGCGAGGTGAACCCGATAGCGCACGAAGAAATCGCTGGCGATCAAACACACGAGCACGATGCCCTGAATCATCTTGGGAATGCCCGAAGGTTGAATCTCGCGCCCGGCCAGAATCAGTGCGCCGAAGAAGATCGACACGAGGATCACGGCGAATGGATTGAGTTTCGCCAACCACGCGATGATGATGCCCGTAAACCCGTAGCCCGGCGAAATGGCCCCCTGCAGCCGGTGGACCACACCGCTAATTTCCGACATACCGGCCAGGCCGGCCAGCGCGCCGGAAACCATCATCACCAGGATGATATTGCGTCTGATCGGAATGCCCGCGTACTCGGCGGCCCGGGGGTTGTCGCCAATCAAGCGGATTTCGTAGCCCCATTGGCTGCGATTCAAGATGAACCACACCACCACCGCCGCGATGACGGCGATGATAAATCCGCCGTGCAGCGTCAGGCCGCGAAACTCCTTGAACTGTGAAGCCAGGTCGGACAGCCGCGGCAGCCACGACGTGCGCGGAAACATCGGCGTCATCTGGAAGCCGCCTTCACTCCACACCGCGAAGATGAAGAAGTTATTCCACGCCACGGCGATGTAGTTCAGCATCAAGGTGGTGATGACTTCGTTGACTTTGAAGCGCGCCTTGAGGAAGCCAGGAATGAAGCCCCACGCCGCGCCGCCCAGCATGCCCGCGATCATCATCACCGGAATGAATATGAAGGGCGAACTCGTCGCGGGGAGGATGGGCAGCAGCACCACGGCGCTGGCGGCCCATGCGCCCATAAAGAACTGCCCTTCCGCGCCGATATTCCACAACTTCATGCGAAACGCCAGCGAACACGCCAGACCCACCAGAATCAACGGCGTCGCTTTGGTCAGCGTGTCGGTGAGGCCGCCCAGACTGCCAAAGGCCACACTGGCGATGTGGGCATACGTCGCGATCGGATCGCCGCCCACCAGCGCGATGAGGATTCCGCCAAAAAACAAGGCCAGCACGATGGCGGCCAACGACGACACGATCGGCAGCCAGCGCCCCAGCTGCAAGCGTGGTTCGACTTGAACACTAAACGGCAGGCGCGGCCGGAAGGAAGTTGGAGTCGTTTCAGTAAATGGGCGTTGCTCCATGTCCCAGGGGACGGATTTGTTCGAGCGGCGTGCCGGTCATCATCAACCCGATCGTCTCGATATTCCCGTCGGTCACCTCGCCCATGATCTGTCCGTCGTAGATCACGTAAATGCGGTCGCACAACGCGAGCAGTTCTTCCAACTCCTCGGAGATCAACAGTACGCCCGCGCCTGCCGCGCGTTCGGCCAGCAGATATTTATGCACGCCCTCGATCGCGCCGATGTCCAGGCCGCGCGTGGGCTGCACGGCGATCATCACTTTGGGCATGGTCGACATCTCGCGGGCCAGAATCACGCGCTGCAAGTTGCCGCCGGACAACAGCCGCGCCTGCGTCTTCACATTCGGCACGATGATGTCGTATGTTTCCTTCAATTGATTCGCGAATTTTTCGGCGGCCTGGTAATCGACCGTCATCCCTTGCCCGATCGGTAGATCCTGATACTTCTTCATGATCACGTTATCGGTGATGCTCAAACTCGGCGCGGTGCCCACGTGCGTGCGATCTTCCGGCACATACGCCAGGCCGCCCTGGATGTTTTTGCGCACCGGCCGGTTGCTGATCTCTTCGCCGTTGAGCAGCACGCGGCCCTGTTGGCACTTGCGCAGCCCGTTGATGGCATCGGACAATTCGCGTTGACCGTTGCCCGCCACGCCGGCCAATCCGACGATCTCGCTGCCACGTATGGTGAGCGATATCCCGCGCACGGCGGGCAACCCGCGATCGCTTTCGGCGTGGACATTCTCCACCGACAGCACCACTTCACCCGGCTGGATCGGATTCTTCTCGACAAACAGCACCACATTCCGCCCGACCATCAGGCGCGCCAGATCGGCGCGCGTCACGCCTTCCGTGCTGACGCCCCCCGCCGTCATCTTGCCATGCCGGAGTACGCTCACCCGATCGGCGATCTCCAGCACCTCGTTCAACTTGTGGCTGATGAAGATGATCGATTTCCCGTCGCTCACCATGCTGCGCAGCGTCTTGAACAACTCCTCAATTTCCTGCGGCGCGAGCACGGCGGTCGGCTCGTCCATGATCAGCACCTGCGCGCCGCGATACAGCATCTTCAGAATCTCCACGCGCTGCTGCTCGCCCACCGACAGCTGCCAGATCTTGGCGCGCGGATCGACGTGCAAATGGAAGCGTTCGCTCAACTCGGCGATTTCTTGATCGTAAGCGGATAAACTCATGCGGAAGCGCGGCCGATCCAGGCCGAGCAGAATATTCTCGGTCACCGTCTGCGACGGCACCAGCATGAAGTGCTGGTGGATCATGCCGATGCCGGCCTGAATGGCATCACGCGGGGAAGAAAA
This sequence comes from Chloroflexota bacterium, assembly GCA_016219235.1. The sequence continues at coordinate 4,167 of JACRBO010000740.1, read as the reverse complement.
TGACACCGGCTTGCCATTGACGGCGATCGATCCGGCCGAGGGGTGATACAGGCCGGCCAGCACGCTCATCAACGTGCTCTTGCCCGCGCCGTTCTCGCCGAGCAAGGCGTGAATCTCGCCGCGCCGCAAATCGAAATCGACGTGATCGTTCGCCAGCACACCGGGAAAGCGCTTGACGATACCGCGCATAACGACGACGTTGTCCGGGGCTTTATCTTCTGCCATCGAACGCTCCGTGTGGTTCGCCCCTCTCCTGCCCATCTTTTCATGGGCAGGAGAGGGGCAAGGGGGTGAGGTATGTGCTAAGCGGCCAGGCCGCGCAGGGCGACCTGGCCGCTGATGGGCGCTACCAGATCAAGCGGGGGAGCGCACAGGTTGCCTTGCTACTGCAACTTGGGCAGTTCGGCCGTGATACCATCCGCCCACCAGTACATGCCGGTCTTGCACGGCACGGCGCCACCGGCGAAGCAGTCGATATCGATCGGCTCGAGTTTGCCACCGGCGGGCAAAATTTCCTTGCCCTTGTTGTCCTTGATGGGACCGGCAAACACATCGAAGCGGGTGAACTTGCCGTCTTGCATCTGCTTCAAGGTATCCTTCACCTGCTGGATTACTTCCGGCGGTAGATCCTTCATGCCGGCAGTCAGGCTCTGGCCTTCCATAAAGCCATACAGACCCAGGCCGTTGGTATCGGCTTCAAAATAATCAAAGCCGGCCTTGTAGGTCTTGTCGATCACGCCCTGGGCGATCCTGGTGTAGACCGGGCCCCAGTTCCAATACGGCGCGGTCAGGCAGCGCTCGGCCTTGCATGATCCTGACCAGTCATACGTGACGCCCCACTTGCTCTTGGCGGTGGCGACGTCGGCCACGGCGGGTGTGTCCGCGCCGGTGAAGACCACCTGTGCGCCCGCGTCAAACAACGACGCCGCCGCATCCTTCTCGATCACCGGATCGTGCCAGGTGTTGATCCAGCGCACATCCATGGTGCATTCGGGGCAGGTCTTCTTCATGCCCAGCGCAATGGCATTGCCCAGGCGCAGCTCTTCGGGAATCGGGAACGTGGCCATGTAGCCGATCTTCGGGTTGCCGTCCTGCCTGGCGCGCGCCCCGGCGATCATGCCCCCCAGGTACTTCATGTTTTCCATCGCGCCGAACAGGTTGCCGAAGTTCTTGTTATTGGACTTGTAACCGCTGATGTGGATGAAGACTTGATCGGGGAATTCTTCAGCCACTGTGCCGGTGGGATCCATGTATCCGAAGGAAGTGGTGAAGATCAGATCGAAGCCCTTGCGCGCCAGGCTGCGAATCACTTGCTCGGACTCGGTGCCTTCCGGCACATTTTCGATGTACGCAATATGTGTGTTGGGCACGTTCTTCTGCACGTACTCCAACCCTTCGTAGTGCGCCTGGCTCCAGCCGCCATCATCATGCGGGCCGATCAGTACCATGCCCACGTTGAACTTACCCGCCTGGATTTCCGGGATCTGGAAGCCGCCAGCGGCCGGGGCGGGAGCCGGAGCGGTTGTCGCGGCCGGGGCGGCGGGTTGCGCCGGGGCGGGTGCCTGGGTCGGCGCGGGTGCTGCCGTCGGGGCGCAGGCCGCGATGATCATCGTCGCGACCATCAATACAGCGATCATAGACCACAACTTCTTAGACATGTCTTACTCCTCCTGTGAGTAATGGTGTTCCGAGAAAGCATCGATGCAGCGAACTTCAGTCTATGCGGGGTACACCTCCTTGAAGGGTGAGTGTTGTCGAGTAGTCGATTAGTCAATTGGTCAATTGGTCAATTGGTCAACCGGTCAACTGGTCAACTGGTCAACTGGTCGATCAGTTACCGGGTAACCAATTGACCAATTGACCAATTGACCGATTACCAATCACCAATTCACATCCCCGTCGGCAAATCCAGGAAAACGGTCTGCAAGCCGAACTTGTTTTCCAGATGCCGCGCCAGCGCCTTAAGGCCGACCGTTTCGGTGGCATAGTGACCGCTATAGATCACGTTGAGGCCGTAGTCTTTGGCATCGTGATAGGCGCTGTGCGAAGTCTCGCCGCTAAAGTACGTGTTGAAGCCGGCGGCCACCACTTGCGGGATAAGAAAGGAAGCGCCACCGCTGCATACCGCCACCCGATCGACCACCTGCGGCCCAAAGGCCAGTACGCGCGAATTGACGCCCAGCGCGGCATCGATCTTGGCCGCCAGATTGTTGAGTGTGATCGGGCGGGGCAGCGCGCCGCCAAAACCGGCCGATTGGCCCTTGTAATTGCCCCACGGTTGAATATCGACCAGGCCGATCATGCGACACAGTTCCACGTTGTTGCCCACCTCGGCGTGCGCGTCCAGCGGCAGATGCACGCCGTACAGGCCGATGTTCGCATCGAGCAGCGTCTTGATGCGCTTGAAGTGCGGGCCGGTCAATAGTTTGACCTCGCTCCAGAACAGGCCGTGATGGGTGATCAACAGCTGCGCGCCCGCGTCACGCGAAGCCTCAAATGCCGATTGGCACGCGTCGACGGCAAAGGCCACTTTGGTCACGCTGCCCGCGCCTTCGACTTGCAAACCGTTGTTGGAGCGGTCTTCGTGCTCGCTAATGTGCAGGTAGTCGTTGAGATAGGAAATGAGTTCAGTTGTGCGCATGGATGTTGGTGGATGGTAAATTGGTAGATTGGTCAACTGGTCAACTGGTAACTGGTAACTGGTCAACTGGTTAACTGGTTACCAATCAACCGATTACTGGTTGACCGATTACTGGTTGACCGATTACTGATTGACCGATTACTGATTGACCGATTACTGATTGACCGATTACTGATTGACTACTTGACCACATGACTACCCGACTAAACAAAACAGCCGCCGCACCCGCATTTCCTTCGCGAATACGACGGCCAGTCGTCACACTTCTGCCATCATCGGCCGCCCGTGTTTCGCGAAGAACACGTTCCCGCGTGAACCTGCACCGACGAAAAGTATTGTAAACGAGAATCAGGCATTTGCCAACTGCTTGATGAGTGATGAGTGACGAGTGTTGAGTGACGAGTGATCAGTGACGTGTGATCAGTGACAAGTAACAAGCGACATAGTGGTGTTCCTTTCACTCATCACTCGTCACTCGTCAGATTTATTCCACAAACAACGGCACTTTCTGGAACTTCACCACGTCCACCAGACCCTGATCCGTGATCTTGAGTTCGGGGATCACGGCCAGCGCCAGGAACGACATGGTCATAAACGGATCGTGCAGCGTGGAACCGAGTTGATGCGCGGCGCGCAGCACCTCGTCCATCTGGGCGCGCACCGTCTCGATCGGCTGATCGGACATCAGGCCCGCGATGGGTAGCGGCACTTGCGCCAGCACATCCTGCTTGTTGGCGACGGCCAGCCCGCCGTGCGTCTTGCCCACCGCGCGCGCCGCCGTCACCATCGATTCATCATCCGCGCCGACGACGATCAGGTTGTGATGATCGTGTGCGATCGAAGACGCAATCGCGCCGCGCAGCAGCCCGATGCCCTTGACAAAGCCGACCGTGTGGGTGCCCGAATGCGTGTGCCGATCGATCACGGCGATCTTCAGCAGATCAAGGCCGGGGTCTTGCACGGCCTCGCCGTTCTCGATGGTCAAGTCCTCGATCAAGTGCTCGGTCACAATCTGATCGGGAATCACCCCGATGACGCGGCCGCGCGGGCCGACGGCTTTGACTTTGAAACTGACCTTGTCCCAATCCACATTCATGGAACTGCGCACGCGAATCTCGCGCCCCTGCTTCTCATACGGCAGCAATTGCCCGTCGCGGGCGACGACGTTGCCGCCGCGCAGGACCATCTTCGTGGTGACGTTGCGCAGATTATCCAGCACCACCAGATCGGCGCGGCGGCCGGGCGCAATCGCGCCGCGATCGTTCAGGCCGAAGTAGTTGGCGGGGTTGAGCGTGCCGATCTGAATGGCCGTGACGGGATCGATGCCCGATCGGATGGCGCGGCGAATCAAATAGTCGATGCCGCCCTGATCGAGCAGGTCGCTGGGCTGGCGATCGTCCGTACACCAGCAGATACGGGCCGAAGTAGCGGGCGTGATCAGCGGGATCAGCGCATCCAGATTGTGCGCCGTCGTCGCTTCACGGATAAAGATCACCATGCCCTGCCGCAATTTCTCGCGCGCTTCT
>JACRBO010000739.1 GCA_016219235.1 Chloroflexota bacterium | reverse complement strand
GAACGAGTGGGGTGCCAGTACGATAGCGACTGCCGTTGGGAGCGCGTCTTGCGCATCTACTCCGTGGCGCTGAACAGGCTCAACGCCCCGCCGATGAACTTGCCCACCTGTCCGCCGATCTTGCCCAGACCGTTGGCGGCTAACGTCAAGCCGATCGGCCCGGCGAAGAGCCAGCCCCAGGTGTCGGGTGTGGCAAACGGCAGTTCTTCGATCTCGCCGGCGTCGAAGCCTGATTCGATCAGCGTGCGGCGGATGTACTCGCGCGCCTGCGCTTCGGCGGCATGCCCGGCCGGGCGCGGGCCGATGTCGCGGGCCAGGGCGCTGACGTGGGCGAGCAGGGAGTGGGCGGTGAGGGTGTCGATCATGATGAGTGACGAGTGATGAGTGATGAGTAATCGGTAATCGGTGATCGGTAATCGGTGATCGGTAATCGGTTAATCAGTCAACCAGTCAACCAGTCACCGATTGACCAGTTACTGATTGACCAATTACCGGTTGACCAATTTAACCCGTTGCCTCAACGACCTTCGCTTTACTCAGTGCGATCAGGTCTTTCACGGCCAACTTCACATCCTGGCCGCGCTGGCCGCCGCTGATGTGAATGTGCGATAACGTGAGCGCAGATTCATCCAGGCAGACCTCGAAGGGTTTGCTGAGCAGGGCCAGCGCACTGATGCCACCTACTTGCAGGCCGGTCAACGCTTCGGCTTCATCATGTTTGGCGACCTTCAGTTTCTTTTCGCCCACGGATGTGGCGAGTTTCTTGAGATCAATCTCGCGGTTGGCGGCGATCATCACCAGCAGCGGCTTCTTGCCCGCTTTCGCGTCTTCGCGCAGCACGACGATGGTCTTGTAGACGTGGTCCACCGGCGCGCCGATCAGCGCGGCGACTTCTTCGGCGGAGTGAAACGTCGAGCCGTCGTATTCGTTGGTCTCGTATTTGATCTTGCGGGAATCGAGTAAGCGGGTGACGTTAGTTTTCATGGATCAATGCACAATTCATAATGCACAATGCACAATGCGTACTGCGTATTGCGTGGTGCATGCTACGCAGTACGCATTACGCATTTCGCATCACGTTCTATACAGATGATGTTCTGCGATGTACACCGCAACTGCGGCGGGCACTAAGTGATCGATCGGCAAACCGTCGTTGACGCGCTGCCGGATGACGCGTGCCGAGATGTCGATCTCGGCATGATCAAGCCAGTCGAGGTGAGCGCGTAGATTGGGCAGGGCGGCATCGAACGTAGGCCAATCGGGTTCGTAACCGGGTCGCCGCAGCACGGCCAAACGCGCCAGCGTGATCAGGCGCGCGGGTTCACGCCAGCGCGGCAGATCGCTCAGTGAATCCTCGCCCATGATGAACCACACGGCGGCGTCGGGATGCTGTTGATGAACTAGGGCTAACAAGTCCACCGTGTAATGCGGACCGGGCCGATCGAGATCGAGCCGCGACACAGTAAAGCAAGGTTGATCGGCGATGGCGAGTTCAACCATTCGCGCACGTTGTTCCGGCGGCGTGTGCCGTTCGGCCTGGCGCAGCGGCTGGACGCCAGCAGGCGCAAAGAGAACTCGATCGAGGTGCAGTTGATCGAGCGCGGCCTGCGCCATGCGCAGATGCCCGAAGTGGGGAGGATCGAAGGTGCCGCCGAGGAGACCGAGTTTCATGACGAGTAATGAGTGACGAGTGACGAGTAATGAGTGACGATACGTATTACTCGTTACTCATCACTCGTCAGGATGGTTCTCACTTCATGAAGTGACGATATAATCCGATCGGCCAACGACAGATCGAGCGCGTGCGAGTGCGCGTTGGGCACGGCAAAACACGTCATGCCGGCGGCTTTAGCGGCTTGCACTCCGAAGGGCGCATCTTCCAGCACCAGACAGTTTTCGGGCGCCACATTCAGCGCACGGGCCGCGGCCAGAAACACATCGGGCGCGGGCTTGCCGTTGATCACGTCGTCCGCCGAGATGATGACGTCGAAGCGCTCGCGCACGCCGATGGTCGCCAACACCGCGTCGATGTAGCGCCGCAAGCCGCT
>JACRBO010000738.1 GCA_016219235.1 Chloroflexota bacterium | reverse complement strand
TGGCGCAGCAAAGCAGAAGGAAGTGAGCAATGAACAATGATCAATACTGACGGCAGTCCTTGATCATTGTGCATTGCTAATTGTTAATTGATCAGTCTCCCCGCAGTTCGATTAACTCCACTTCCGGCGGGCAGAAGAACCGCATGCGCGGCGCGCCTTTGCCCTCTAGCCCCAGCCCGCGGCTGACATACAGCGTGGTGGCTTGCTCCGTGTACTGCCCCATTTCATAGCGCTTGCCGTAGAGCGAACTGGTCACAATCGCGCCGTAGAACGGCAGCCGAATTTGTCCGCCATGCGTGTGACCGCACAGGTACAGATCGATGCCCGCTTGCACGGCCTCCGGCATCAGATCGGGCGCGTGATAGAGCAACAGCGTGAACTTGTCGGGCGGCACAGCCGATCGGACGTGAGCCAGCTTGGGGGCATCCAGTGTCGGATCGTGCGTGCACGTCAAGCCGATGATCTGCACTTGTGGATAACCTTCCACTTCAATCGACTCATTCGTCAACAGGCACACGCTGGGCACAGCCGGATAGACGGACCGCACAATGTCGGGCGTATCGATCAATGGGGTGCCGGTGATGGCATACACGCCCAGCGGCGCATGTAGTTGCGACAAAAACTCACGACAGTCAGCGCGAGCGCGCTCGTCGTCCAGATAAGAGTAGTTGATCAGGTCGCCGGTGTAGACGATGAGATCGGGGCGCAGCTCGTCGACCCACTTAAGGACTTTGCGCTCGCGGCGCGTGAGCCGTTCGATATGCAGATCGCTCAGATGCATGATGCGCAGCGGCGGCGCGCCGCGCAGCTTGGGCGACTTGAGCGTAAGCCGCGTCAACGACAGGCGGAACGGCTCGCCCCACAGGCTGTCCAGCACATAGCCGGTCAGCGCGAAGTTGCCAATCTCGACGAGCGTGCCGATCCACAACGGACCTAGCGGCAGCAGCCCCGCAAAGATGGTCAGCACGGCCCGCCCCGTCGTCAGCGCAATTAGCGTCGGCGCCACCGGTCCGTAAGATCGATTACGGCGCGGCAGCTGCGCCAACGCCGTCCAATCGATCATGGCGAAGATCAAAAACGCCGCAGCCACTACAAAGCCCACGGCAAGTGATTCCAGCTGGGCGGACCACACCACCAGCACGATCATCGCCAGCACTTCGATGTAAATCGCCAGGGCGATGCCGGGCACGCGGCTCAGGCGGACGCTCAACATCAGCAACCGGTGAAAGCGCGGCGTCGCCACGCCCGGCACACGATTCTGGGTTTGTGCTAATTCAGGTGGAAGTTCGGAAACAGACGGCTCGGCCACGCGGACATGATACACGGGCGCGGCGCGATTGACAAGTGGTTATTGACACAGACGGGTTACGGTTAGCGGCCCGCGACCAACGGCACGGATTGGGCGCGATCGTAATAGTAAACTTTGCGCTGCGGAAATGCCTGCATCAAGGCTAAATTGCCCAGCGGCCCGTAATCCAATGCAAATAACACGGGGCTGTTAGCAACTTCAGGTGCATTTTGCCAGGCCAGATCGGCGTAGTCTGTCCAGACGACGGCCCGCACAAACACGAGTGCCGGTGCTAACTGCGCGGCCGCAATCCGATCGACAGATCGGCGCTGCTGCCCATATGCCTCTAGGCCCTGCAGCAGTCGCGGCTCAATCGTGAATACAATGCTGTAAGCCAGCAACAATGGCAGCGCCAATTGCACGACGCGGCGCGACCACGTGGCCGCGCTCACTTTAAGCAAACCGCGCGCGGCGATGATCCACAGAAACGGCAGCCCTTCTGCATAATAACGCGGCCCAAACAAGCCGCCGCCGCGCGCCCAATACGCCAGATGCGCCATCACCACCAGCGCCGGTGGGACTAACAGCGCCCAATCGCGCCGATTATGATCGGGCCACACCACCCCCAACAGCACTACCACCCACACCAGTGACACCGGCCCAATCGACGGCCAGCCCAGCAGCATCACATCCAAATCAGGGAAATCGTAGTTGAAATTCTGAATCGCCCGTTCCCAGGTATGACCGCCGTCCAGCCGACCGTAACCGTCGCCAAAGCCCACGCGATCGTACGGCCACCACAACGTGTAGGTATTCGTCGCGGACGAACCCGTCGCCAACCAGTTATACAGCGGCCAGATCGACACTACGAGCAGAAACACCCCCAGCATCAACACGTAGCGTTTGAAATACCGGCGCGGATGGTTGAATAGATCGTTGAAGGCGATCAAGGCCAGCGGCAAGGCAACAGCCACCGTCGTCCACGGCCGCGAGATCAGCGCCCACCCGATCGCACCACCGGCCAACAACGCGAACCGCCGGGGCCGCCGCTCGTCCGATCGATGCACGCGCCCATCACTTCGGGCGCGAATAAACGCCCACGTGCCAAACACCAGCGCCGTCAGCGTCGTCGTATGCGCCAGCAGTGTGCCGGACAACATCAACGCCATCGGCGAGACTGCGCCCAGCGCCGCCGCCAGCACGCCCACGTCGTGATTGTAGAGATCGCGGCCCAGCAGATACACGCCCCACACGCTGAGGGCGGCCGCCAGCGCATTGATGATCCACGGTTGATCGATCAACGCGCCCAACGACAGCAGCAAGGGATAACCGGGCGTGTACTTGCCAAACACGCGGCCATCGACATGCAAAATAAAAGGGACGTAAAACGCTGCCGGGGAAATGGCGGGATCAGCGGCGGTGATGCGCCCGCTGGCAAATACCTTAGCTTGAAAGAGATTGGCGTGCTCATCTTCCAGGTGCGGCATCGCACCCAGCACACCCCACGCCATGGCCGTCGCCAGCAGGAAAGCGGCGATGGATAGAAGCCAGATCGGCAGCAGTCGTCGAGTCATCGGCGCGTATTATACCCGGTCGCGCGGCGACCGCGTCCGCGGCGCATTGACTTACTGCTTCAATTCGTTGTATAACAGAGATAGTTGGTCAACTGGTAAATTGGTAGATTGGTGATCGGAAATCGGTGAGCGGTCGATCGGTTGATTAGTAATCAGTAATCGCATCTTGCATCACGCATCATGCATCATGTTTAGTCATTTGTCATTTGTCATTTTCCGAAAGGAGATTCATGCCCGTACGCACCTTTGTCACTCCCAAAGCCGGCTCCGGCTTTCTCAACATTCGCAGTGAAGCCCGATTGGATGCGGCCAACATCGTGGGCGCGTTGAATGAAGGTATGCGCCTGGAGTTCGTCAGCGAGAACAGCGGCTGGTATGCGGGCCGCGTCTATGTCTCCACGCTCGTCGCCAACGCCGCCGATGGGCGCTTCGTGCGCTTGAATGCGGGCGGCGACTTCGCCAACATCCGATCGATCCCGCGCACCGAAGCCAATACCGACATCGGCGATCTGAAGGCCAATCAGCGGCTGGAATTGATCGAGCGCAGCGGCGATTGGTTGGCGGCGAAAGTTTACATCTCAGCCGCGTGGAGCAATTTGATCACCGAAGGCCAGCCCGACGTGATCGTGCCGGTGGCCGACGGCTTCGATGCGCCCGTCGGCACGCCCGACGAACGCGCCTCCGCCAGGGTCTGGCCCGGTTCATGGATCGATGCCGTGCCCTATGGCACACGCTACGATGCCACCGGCAAGTGGGCGATTCACACTGGCGCAGACCTCAACTTGCCCGCCGATGCTGATGCGCACTCAGCCTGCTATGCGCCTGCTGCGGGTGTCGTGCGCGCGGCGGCCGCTTTCCCTGTCTGGGGCAACCTCGTCACCATCGAGCACAAGTTGGCCGACGGCACGCGCGTCTGGTCGCGGCTGGCGCATCTCGACGACATTCTCGTGCAGCCCAATCAAACCGTCACGCGCGGTCAGATCATCGGGCATGTGGGCAATGCCTTCGGCCTGTACGCCTATCACCTACACTACGATCTGGCCCGGCGCGATCTCACTGCGTCCCCGTCGGACTGGCCCGGCGACGATCTGCCGCGCGTGCTGCGCGACTACTACGATCCGCTGGCGTTCACGCTCGAACACCGGCCCGCCCGCCCGCAACCCGTCACGAAACTACTGATCGGCTTGCACGATCGCGATGGGGGCAACTGGTTGAAGCAAAAGAAGATCAAGGGCGTGTGTTTGGTGCTGGCTACCGTGCAGGATCAACCGGTTCAGTTGGACTTCACGGATCTATCGAATGCGGGCCTCACCGTGTTGCTGCGCATCGGCTATGGCTACGCCGACGGCGCCGGCACACTGCCCCGGCCCGATCAGCTGACCAAATTCGAGAAGGCTGTGGCTGACACGTTGAATGCGGCCAAAGGTGTGACGTGTTCGCATTACGGCAACGAGATCAACAACGCCATGGAAGCGCCCGGCTGGAATCCGGCCACGGGCAATCCCGGTCCCAACTACTTCTCGCTGACGCCCGATTACTACATCGCGTCGTACAATCGTGTGTGGTTTATGATTCGCACCGATGTCAAACTCGGCCCCGCGCCGCTCGATCCGTTCTTTGGCCCGCCCTTCCCATACCTGGCATGGAGCAGCGACAATCGCGAATGGTGGCGGGCGATGCTACGCGGCATCGCGGGCGCGGATGCCCTGTTCCTGCACAGCAAGACGCAGAGCAACGCCACCACCGAAATCTGGTCCGAAGATAAATTCCAGGATGATCCGCTGCGCTGGCAATATCTCCACTTCCGATCGATCGAGCCGTACCTGGCGGAAGTCCCGGCCAATTGCCGGGGCTTGCCCGTCTACATCACCGAGGCCAATCCGCAGCGCAAGATCAACGGCGCATTGGGCTGGGAAGACAGCAGCGCCATGTGGATCACCGAATGCGTGAATTACCTCAAGACGTGGAACGCCGGGGCGGGACATCAACCCATCACCGGCGCAGTGTTTTATCGCTGGGCCAACGACGAGTGGCAAATGGCGAACAAGACCATGCTGCTCAATCGCGTGGAGGGCGAGGCGCAAAAGTTGGGGTTGGTGTAAAACCGCTATTTGATGAACCTCGACGCGCGTGAGATAATTTACCTGGAGAGCCAATTGTCATGCGCTTCATTTTCGATTGGGAAGCGACCAAAGCCAAAGCGAATCTCAGAAAGCACAAGGTGAGCTTTGACGAAGCCAAAACAGTTTTCAACGATCCATTGCTGATCACGTTTCCCGATGACCGGCATTCAGCCGTTGAAGACCGCCAGATCAGCATTAGTCGCTCGGCCAGCCGTAGACTGTTGTTAGTAGTTCACACCGAGCGCGAAGAGCCAGTGAGTTCGATCGTCATCCGCATCATCAGTTGCCGCAAAGCAACTGCCTCAGAACGGAGAACCTATGAAGAAGGTTAAGGACAGACAATCCGATCAAGACATGCGGCCCGAATACGACTTCACGGGCAAGCCGGGTGTGCGCGGCAAGTATTATCGCGCATATCAGCAAGGGCACTTGGTTAGAATTCACGAGACAGACGGCACAGTAACCCTGCGCTACTTCACGCTGGAAGACGGCGCTGTTCTGCTTGAGCCAGATGTGCGTGAGTATTTTCCAAATTCGGAAGCCGTTAACACTGCACTGCGATCCTTGATTGCTTTGATTCCTGGCAAAGCCACCCGGCCTAAGCAAGCGCCCAGATCGCGGCGCACGAAGGTCAGCGCCTGAACAGCACAATCGGAGATCAAACAATGCCTCGTCAACCACAATCACGCGGTGAATGCCAATACTGTAAAAAGGATTTTGCCAGAGGCGGCATGATCAAACATCTGGCGACGTGTACGGAACGTCAGACCATCATTGCTAAAGCCACGCGCCGCCCGGCCGAAAAACTGATCCATTTGCAAGCCCGCGACGCCTTCGGCGGCCCCTACTGGCTTAACCTGGAGATGAACGGTTCCGCTACTCTGAAAGACCTGGATCACTACCTGCGCGCCATCTGGCTGGAATGCTGCGGGCACATGAGCCAGTTCTCGATCGGCGGCTGGGGCGGCGAAGAAATCCCCCTGAAGACCCGCATCGATCGCGTCTTCACGCCCGAGGTTGAACTCACACACATCTATGACTTTGGCACCGAGTCGGTGACATTGATCAAGTTCGCCGCTATCCGTG
>JACRBO010000737.1 GCA_016219235.1 Chloroflexota bacterium | reverse complement strand
TCGATCTGTCACGTTTCGCCGACAACTCCTTCGATGGCGTGCTCTGTCTGGGCGGGCCGCTGTCGCACGTGCTGGACAAACGCCAACGCGCCAGAGCGCTGAGCGAACTGATCCGCGTGGCGAAGCCGGGCGCGCCCATCGCCGTATCGGTGATGAGCCGCTTGAGCCTGCTGGTCGTCGAGTTGACGATGTTCCCGGAAGAAGTGACTATGCCGCATTACCAAAAGTTGCTCAACACGGGCGACTATCTCGGCCAATACGGCTTCACCGCCTGCCACTTCTTCTTGCCGGAAGAGTTCCGCGCCATGTTTGACGCTGCCGGAGTGGAAGTGTTGACGATGGCGGGATTGGAAGGGATCAGCGCCAACCACCGCGCCGCATTGAATAAGATCGCCAGGGACGAACAGCAGTGGAAAGTCTGGCGCGACACACACTTCAAGACATGCACCCACCCGTCGGTGGTCGGCTTGAGCGAACACATGTTGATCGTGGCGCGCAAGCCAACGACAAGTGGCGGCATCGGATGAATCCGACGCCGAGGCAGAGTCGAAACCCGCTGGCGCGGGTTAGGCACACTCAAGCAACCTGCTTCAGCAGGTTTTGATGTTACGTAGCCGCCGATTTGAATCGGCGGGGTGCAGGAGCGAACACATGACCCCATCTTTTCGCCAACGACTTAAAGCCTGCGAGCGATTGATCGGCACGATGATCACACTCGCCTCCGCCGAGACCGCCGAAGTGCTGGCCAGTGTGGGCTTCGATTGGTTCTTTCTGGACAACGAGCATAGTCCGCTGGAAGCGCTGGAATTGCAGAGCATCATTCGCGCCACGGGATCAACGCCGTGTGTGGTGCGCGTGTCCCACAGCGCCGAAGTGCCGATTAAGAAGGCGTTGGACATCGGTGCGGCAGGCATCATCGCGCCGCAGGTCAATTCGGCGGAGCGGGCCGCGCAGGTGGTGAGCTGGGCGAGGTACGCGCCATCGGGCACCCGCGGCGTCGGCATCGGTCGCGCGCACGGTTATGGTTTGAATTTTCAGGACTACGTGAGCCGCGCCAATGACGAGGTGGCCGTGATCGTGCAGGCCGAGCACATTGACGCGGTGAAGAATATCGAAGCGATCGTGCGCGTGCCCGGCGTCGATGCGGTGTTGATCGGGCCGTATGATCTGTCCGCCAGCCTGGGCCGCTTGGGCGAAGTGACGCATCCCGAAGTCGTCGCCGCGATCGATCGGGTGACGGCGGCGTGTCGCGCCGTGAATCTACCGCTGGGCATCTTCGGCTTATCGGCGCAGGCCGTGCAGCCGTACATCGAGTACGGTTACACGCTCATCGTGGTTGGGGCGGATACGGTGCTGTTGGGCAATGCGGCCCGGCAATTGCTGGCGCAAGTCAAAGCGAGTTGAAATGCCCGCGCCCACGCTGATCGAAGTTGAGGCGATTGCCACACGCCGCGAGCCGGTGATCCGCAACTTGCAGATCACGCAGTGCTATCACGAATTGTCGGCGGCGGTCGCGACACGCCTGGGCCTGAGCGCCAACTGGTGCACCTTTGCGACGTGGGCGTCCAAGCAGGCGGGGCAATCGATTCGCAAAGAGGATCTGGCGCGGACTTTGGACACGCTGCTGAACGCCTCGACGGCGACGACCGCCGCCCACGACGTGCTGATCAGCGTTCAACGACTGGGCACCCAGCGCGAACCCCGCTACATTCGCGAGTCGGTCTGGGAAGTGGTGAATCCCGCCGCTGCGATCGATCGTGCCAGTGCGGCGGTGGCGCGCGGCAATCAGAAAGTGTTCGAGGAGATCGGCCGCGAGTTTGCGCGCTTCTGTGCGGACTGTTTGAGTGATGCCGACTTCAACGCCGATCACCTAGCACACTTCATGGCCGGGTTGCGCCCCGGCAATCCGCCCGACGGCCAGCGCTATTTGCAGCAAGCCTTTTCGCGCTATTATCAGGCGTTTTTTGAAGGCGATTTGAAGGCGCGGCTGGAGTTGCTGCTGCTGGCGAATCTGGAGATTGGCTTTCACGAACAGACGCGCTTGCAGCCAGAAATCGCGGCGGCGATGGAAGCGGCCATCATCGAGCCAAAGGAGTTTACCCGGCGCTTGCTCAAAGCGCTCTTTCCGTATCGCGGCTGGCCGGCGCGCTTTCGATTGTGGCTCACACGACTGCTCACCGGGCCGACGCCGCTCGATCGGGCGGTTGAGGCACTGTTGACCGAAGTGCGCCGGCTGGCGCGCGTATTCATCACCGAACACCTGCTGTCGATCGATCTGGGGGGCACGCGCTTGAAGTTAGGCGACGATCTGACCGCTGAATTTCCGCCCGAATTAACGGCTATCGCCCACCCCGATTTGCGCGCCCTGCTCGACGTGATCGATCCCACGCCGGACAGCGTGCGCGACTCCGGCGCGATCGATTGGGCCGAGTTGGCCGATCGGATTCATTTCATCGCCGATATGTTCCGCTGTTATGCCGCATCGCCCGCGTTGTTCAATCCGCCCTTCACGCCCGAGCAAGTGATCGCGCTGAAGAGCGGCCACGTCCCCGGCGGGCCGTTGTAAGCCGCGCATTTCACCGCTTGCCCCACCACATCAAGATCGTGCTGCCGTCGGTAAAGCCCAGCGGCAGAAACGCGCCCAACCCGAGCACCAACAGATTATCAAAAGCGGTGAAGGCGATGATCCAGCCGAGCACGCCGGTAGACAACGCGGCAATCACGCCGACGATCACGCCGATGAGCACACTCACAATCGGGCCGCCGAGCGCGCGCCGGATGTGAATCCGACCGGGCAGTGGCGGCTCGCCGGACGGATAAATCGCCGTGCTCAACACAAACCAGAATCGAATCCCCGTCATCGGAAAGCCCGTGCGTTTCGCGACGAAGGCGTGGCCCAGTTGATGCAGCGTGTCGGACACGTAGTGCAGCACCGTCGCGATCAGGCCGCCGACGATGGCCGTGCCGATCGGGAGCGGGATGATCACGGCGGCCAACATCGTGAGCAGTGTCCACAACCCGATCGCGCTGATGACGGCCGACGGCATGGCGCTGAGTTGCAGTCCGGCCCAGCGGCCGAGTTTGATTTCACCGGGCATGGTTCACCTCGTTGGTTGAGTTGAGGTGTATGCTATCACACCTGCGCGCAAGCCCCAAATTGATCGCGATTGGCCGCGCCGCTAATGCTATAATCAGAGCCGCATTGCCGCGCACCGCCAGTTGCCCGAGGCCCACATGTCGATTGCTGAATCCAGCCCCGAAACTAACAGCCGCCGCCCGGTTCAAGCCCGCTTCTATCGCAGCCTGCCGCGCACTTTGGGCTGGCTGGCGGCAGTGTTGCTGGGCCTGGCCTGGCTGGTGCAACCCGCGCTCGATGGTCACGGCTTGCAGGCAACCTATGCTGCGGAAACAGGCCGCGTTGATCGCACGGCGTTCATTACAGCCAACGACAGTGTATACACAGGTCAACCCTTATCCATCACTTGGTCAGGTTATCTTTATCAGCCTGCGGACGAGGTGCTAACTCTGCGGCTACCGACCAGCGCGGCGGCGCGCTTGCTCATTGATGGTCAACCGATCTTTGAACGTGAGATCACCGATCGGGCGGCAGATGAATCCGTGACGGCGCGGTTGAGCGCGGGTTTCCATCGCGTGCACTTCGCTGTCACCACGCCCACACAATCACGCGAATATTTCCGCGCCGGACTGGAATGGGCGACGCCGCTGGGTTGGCGGTTGATTCCGGCGGCTTATCTCTATCCGCAACCGATCGATCATGATGCGGCGCTTCAGGTACATCAACGGCGACAGTGGTCACTGTGGCTGAGTGGCGGCGCGGCCCTAACGGGTCTGTTAGCCGGCTTGTTCGCACTGATTGGTCAACATCACCGCCTGAAGCAGCACGCCGGGGCGACACTGCGCTTGGCGTTGATCGTCGCCCTGGCCTTCATCGTGCGGCTGACGATCTTCGATGATCTGGTAACGCGCCCCAACTACGATCGGCTGCCCGTCGGACACGATCAGCGCACCTATCAGGGTGAGGCGCAGGAGATGCTGCGCGGCCACTATCCCGGCGGGCCGTTCTCCATTCAGCCGGGAATGAGTTTGCTGTTGGGCGCGGTGTATGACCTGGGCGGGCTGGAGCTGCGTTTGCTGCCCGCTTTGCAGACGGTGGCCGGTGCATTGGCGACATTGCTGCTCTTTGACATCGCACGGCAGACGTTCAGTCGGGCGGCGGGTTGGCTGGCGGCCCTGCTGTGGGTGTTTTTCCCCCTGGCGATTTTTTACGAAGCCCAATTGGTCACGCACGGTCTGGAAGTGTCCCTGAGCGCCTGGCTGATCTGGTTGTGGCTGCGGGCCGTTGAAACGCCACGCATGACGCGCCTGATCCCGCTGGGGCTGACCATCGGCGCGGCCTCGATCATCCGGCCCACGCTGTTGCCCACGGCGGGCCTGGTGGTGCTGAGTCTCATCGGCTGGCGTATTACCGCGTGGCGCACCGCCGTGAAACCGGCCTTGATCCTCGCCGTCGCCTGCCTGTTGCCGATCGCCCCGATCACCTGGCACAACTATCAAACGGGCGGGCAGTTTCAACTCATCAACGGCCACACCGACATCACGCTGTATATGGGCAACAATCGCGATGCCAATGGCCTGGCCCTAACTTCGCCCGCGACCTGGGCCACGGCCACCTTGGTCAGAGCCGGTCAAACCACGTATGGCCGACAAACTGTGGATGACATTCGCGCCAACCCCGCGCGCTGGCTGCAATTGATGATCCGTAAAATGGCCCTATATCTGGGCGATGCCGAACTGCCTAACAATGTAGACTTTCAACGTGAAGGCACGGCGGTGTCGCCGTGGCTGGCCGCGCTGCCCATGCACTTCGGTCTGGCCTTGATGCTGGCGCTGGCCGGCGTGCTGATGCACTTACGACGTGACGCGCCACGCTCAGCGGGCTTGTGGGTGCTGAGCAGTTTTATCGTCGTGCAGTTCTTAGCCAACATTGTGCACAGTTCGTTCTCGCGCCTGCGCGCGCCCACTTATGCGGCGCTGATGGCGCTGGCCGCCGGGGCGCTGCTGATCCTTCTCCAGCAAATCAGCCGCCGCCAATGGCGGCTCCTGACCGATAGTTGCATTCGTCTGGCGCTCAGCGGTGCGTTTGTCCTCAGCATGCCGTGGGTGGCCGATCGGATTGTCAGCCCGCCCGTCGTCGTCGCCGTGCCGGCCGGCGTGCGTCACCTTAATGCGCCCGTGCGCCAGGGGGTGCGACTGGTCGGCTATGACTATGAACCGTTGCCCACCCGGCCCGGCGATCAACTGGTGATGACGTTTTACTGGCAAAGTGAACAACCGATCGAACCCGATTTGCACCTGACCCTGGAATTGCTGGATGCCGCCGGTTACCCGATCGGCGATCAGCGCTTTCTGGGCTTTATCGGCACGGGCAGCTATCCCGAATATCAGACCAGCCACTGGCGGCCCGGCGAGATTGTGCGCGATCCGTTTGCAATGACTCTGCCGGACGATGCACATCCGGCGATGGTGAGGGTCTTTGTGGCCGCGCCGAATGAAGATCGTTACGCAGCTGTGGGGCCGCTCCCGCTGGTTGCGCCCCGGCCGTTGGCGCGCCCGATCGAGGCGGTGCCCCTCAACGTGACCGTTGGCACGGCGCAGTTAGCGGGCTATCGCCTCACCTCGACGGCGGACGCGCTGTCATTGACTTTGTTTTGGCTGGCGCACGCGCCCAGCGTCGATGATGGCATTGTGTTCATTCATCTGTACGATCAGCACGGCCGGTTGATCGGCGGTCAAGATCAGCGCCCTGCTAACGATCTGTCTTCGACCCAGGCGTGGCAGCCGGACGAGGGTATCATCGACGAGCACCGACTGGCCTGGCCGCCCGAACTTCACACAGCCGGCACACCCTATCGGATTGGCGTAGGCGTCTATGACGCGCAGACACAGCAGCGCTGGCCGATGACTGATGCGAATGGCGCACCCATTCCCGATAATGAACTGATCCTGTTCGAAGGCCAACGCTGACCCGCGATCGATTAGATTGATTTCACCGCGCGCGTTGGCGCAGCGGCTCATGCTATAATCGACCGCATTCGGAACGCTGGCACCAGAGGCCCGTATGTCAAGCGCCACAGCCGCTGATCTCTCCCCCGAAGATGAACTCATTCACTTGCGCGCTCGCGTGACCGAATTGGAAGCGCAGCATGCGCAGCTTGTGCATAAGGTCCGCGAAGAGCACGAATTGGCCGAAGTCCTGCGTGACATCGCCGGCACCCTGAATAGCACCCTCAGCCTGACCGAGGTCTTCGATCGCATTCTAAGCCAGTTGCTGCGCCTGGTCCCTTACGATGCGGCGAATGTCATCGTGCTGGATGAGGCGGCCAATTCGCGCTCGGCGCGCATTGTGCGTGAGCATGTAGCCACCCACCTGAACCCTGAACCGGAAGTTGTGGATCAGCCGTTCGAGATCGATCAGTTGTACTACCTGCAGCAGATGTGGCAGACCGGCCAGGCCTGCGTTGTCACCAATACCGCGACCGACGCTCACTGGGCCGACCAACCCCGGACGCGCTGGGTGCGGTCGTGGTTGGGTGCGCCGATCCGCATCAAAGGGCGCGTCATCGGCTTTCTCAGCGTAAAAAGTGCGACACCCGACTTCTTCCGGGCCAGGCAGGCCGATCGGGTGCAAGTGCTGGCCGACCAGGCCGCCATCGCCATCGACAACGCGCGGTTGTTTGAAGACACCTGGCAGCGGTTGCTGCAGATCGAGGTTTTATACGACTATGCCTTGGTGTTGAGTCAATTGATGACGCCTCAGCAGATCGGCCAGAAGATCATCGATCTGGTGGTCAGTAAACTTAACTGGCATCATTCCACCGTCCGGCTGTATCACCCGGCCGAGGACACCCTGGAGTTGCTGGCCTTCAGCCAGCCTGACATCCAGTCCGAGGCTGAAGCGCAGGCCGTTGAGGCCCGCTTCAAGACGCTGATTGCGCGGCCCGGCCAGGGTTTCAGCGGCTGGGTAGTGGAGCACGGGCAGGTGGTGCGGTGCGGCGATGTCGGCCGCGACCCGCGTTACCTTGAGACCTTTCCCGGCCTGCAGTCCGGGTTGTACGTGCCGCTCAAAATCGGCGATCGTGTCCTGGGCGTGATCAGCATTGAAAGCGAACAGGCCAATGCCTTCGATGAAGCCGACGAGCGGCTGGCCACCACCCTCGCCACGCAAGCGGCCATCGCGCTGGAAAACGCCCTGCTATACGAGCAAGTCAATCTGTATACGCTTGAACTGGAAGAGCGCATTCAGGCTCGCACTGCCGAGCTGGATCACGAGCGACTGCGCTTGCAAACCATCCTCGATTCCGCCGGTGAGGCCATTTTCATGGTCGGGTCGGACGGGCGTATTCAATTCGCCAATGCCGCCACCGCGCAGCTAACGGGCTTCTCGATCGCAGAGCTGCTGGGTCAATCACCGGCGCAGTTGTTCCGCAGCGGCTTGACGAACCCGGCCGTGCTCCGTGATATGGAAGACCATATCCGCCTGGGACAGAGCTGGCAAGGCGAGTTGATCGATCGGCACAAAGATGATACGTTGTATGAAACCGAGGTGACGCTGACGCCCATCACCGGGCCGGTCGGACAGCCACAGGGTTACATCGTCATCAACCGCGACATTACCGCCCACAAAGAATTGGATCGCCTCAAGAGCCAGTTTGTGTCGCGCATCGGGCATGAACTGCGCACGCCGCTGTCAACCATCATGCTCAATTTGGAGTTGTTGGAGCATGGCAAGCCGGAACGGCAGACGCATTATCGCCAGGTATTGACCGCCGGCGCCGAACGGTTGCGGCGCCTGGTAGAAGCTTTTTTCCAGATGGCCGAATTGGATGCCGGTATCGAACAGCCCGATACCACCGCCATCAATCTCAATTTGCTGGCGCAAGACATTGCCATCGACCACATCGACCGGGCGCTGGAACTGGGCCTGACGATCGATTTGAGACTTGATCCAACCACCGGGGCCGCGCCCATCCTAAGCGATGCGCAGTGGCTGCAACAGGCCATCAGTATTGTGCTGGATAATGCCCTCAAGTACACTACCGCGCCCGGTACGGTTACGATCAGCACGGCGGTCCATGCCCAATCCGATCGAACCTGGTACACCCTGACGATCCGCGATACGGGCCCCGGCCTTACGCCGGAAGAACTGCCCCACATCTTCGACCGGTTCTATCGCGGCTCGGCCGCCAGCCGTTATACCATCCCCGGTACCGGGTTGGGGCTTGCTATCGCCCAGGCCATCATGGCAAAGTTAGGGGGCCAGATCACCGTCGAGAATGCGTTAGGCCGCGGGGCGGCATTTACGCTCTGGCTGCGGCCGCAGACTTGATTGCAGACTTAACGCCAGCCTCAAGCATGATCTCCGCCAATGGCGTAAGTTTAGCGCTCACTTGCACCACGCCACAGCCGCTTCCGGTGCAGGTCTTTCGTCTTTGACTACTGCGCGCAAACCGGCTCACTCCCGCCAAAACCCTTCGCTGTTACTTCCACCGCGAATTTGCCTATTGACAACCAACGGCGATCTGTGTTATAAATTATTCACATTACCCGATTAACTGCATAATTCAAATAATCGAATTACAAGAGGTCAGACATGCCAGTTCCAGTCACCGATCTGCTCTCGACATCATCGACGACGTCAGTTACGTTTAGTCTTGAGCCGGTCTATAACGCCTTCAACAGCCTGTCGTTGCTCACCCGCGCCGATATGCTGTCTGGGTTGGACGATTGGGTGACGCGCACCCTGGCCTCGCTGCCCAAAGAGCGCCTGCACCAACACGAACTGATCTTCGTGGGATTGTACTTCGCCGTCGAGCCGACCCGCAGTTTTCCTTCCTTTGCCGCCTACATTGACGATATTGCGCGGCAAACGCCGGAGTCGCTGCGCGATCGGGTGTTTGAGGCCTATGACCGTCTGGGACCGTGTGCTGAGACTCAGCAGATGTTTGCACCAACGGACATGCCGTCACTGCTGGCCGATCGACAGGTCTTCATACAATATCTGAAGGAGCGCTTCTCGCCCGATCACGTGATCGAATCGATCGAGACGGAGGCGCACGCCCTGCTCAACGATCCGATCCGGCTGCGCAACCAGATCGTCGAGCACCTGCAAACCATGTGGCAGACCGTCCTTGCGCCCGAATGGTCCCGTGTAATGCCGATGCTGCAAGCGTGTGTGGATGCCTATCAGCAGATCGATTACAGCGGCCAAACGTTGGTGCAGGCGGCAGAAAGCATCGTGGGACACACGCTGACCGACGACTGGCGGCAAAAGATCGACACGTATGATCGGCTCGTCTGCGTGCCGTCGGCGCACCTTGGCCCGTACCTGATGAAATACTCCCAATGGCGCAATCTTCCGGCGAATGCCCCGCACACGCTGACGCTGTTATTCGGCGCGCGACAGCCGCAGGGCATCGCGGCCGTCTCGCCCGACCTCAGCCGATCGGAACTGTTGGTCCGGCTAGTCGCGCTGGCCGACGACACCCGCCTGCGCGTGCTGCGGCTCATCGCCGAGCAGGGCGAAATGTGTTCGCCCGACATCATCCGGCAGCTGGACCTGAGCCAGTCGGCCGCGTCGCGGCACTTGCAGCAATTGACGGCTACCGGTTATCTGGAAGAGCGCCGGCGCGAAGGCGCCAAATGCTACAGCCTCAACACCGATCACGTCGACGACACCTTCCGCGCGCTGCTGCGCTATTTGCAGAGCAAACGCAGCTAAGACCGAAAAATCTTGTTATGCCAGCAGAGGCGGCTCCCACGCCGCCGGGCGTGGGAGCCCGGCCTGCTAAGCGAACCGCCGACGCGCCTGACTCCGCCGCACCATCTACGACGATCAACG
>JACRBO010000078.1 GCA_016219235.1 Chloroflexota bacterium | reverse complement strand
GCTGTACGATCACTGGCTGGCGTGGGAGTTGGGCTATTATGTGGGTCGGGGCTTTGTGTACGTTTCGTACTTCGATACCCCCGCGGCGCTGCGAGACGACCTGCGCGTTTTCGGCGGCGCGAATCGCTACGTGATCTTTCCGGGGCAAGAATCGCCCGCCCCGGCAGACGCCGCGATTGGCGAAGTGGGTTATACTTTGTCGCCGGTGTTTACGACGCAGAATCGTTTTGGACAAACGTCGTTTACGATTTTCAAGATTCAAGCGCGGTAAGCGGCTCGGTCACTTGGGGCCGCCATCGATTAAGAGTCCGCCATCGATTAGAAATCGACGGCTATGGTTGACAAGCCCGCTGCGCGGGCTAAAGAGCAGGCTGAGTCACAACACCGGGCATTTTCACCTTGTCACCTCTTCACCCTTTCACCCCGTCCCGTCGTCGCGATCTGCTGGCCCTGCTGCTTCTGGCGGCGCTTACGCTCGCCTTCTTCTGGAAACTCGCCTTCTCAAATCTGATCATCGCGCGCGGTGATATCTTCACCTACTTCACGCCCTATCGCGACTTCGCGGCACAGGCGATGCGCGAAGGCCGCATTCCGCTGTGGAATCCCTACCTGTTTATGGGTGCGCCATTCCTGGCGAACAGTCAGGCCGGCGTGTTTTATCCGCTCAACTGGCCGCTCTCCTGGCTGGAGACGGCCCGCGCCATCAACTGGACGATTGTGCTGCACGTCTTCATCGCGGCCAGCGGCGTGTATGCCTTCGCCCGATCGCGCCTGTCGCTCTCGATCGGCGCGGCCTTCCTCGCGGCGCTGTCGTTTGGCCTCGGCGGTTATCTGGGCACGCAGATCGAGCATGTGAATCAGTTGCAGGGACTGGCGTGGCTGGGGTGGCTGTTTTTGGTGTATGACTGGGTAATCAGGGATCAGGGATCAGGGATCAGGCGTGGTTTACTGCTGGCAGTTGTTATTAGTTTGCAACTATTGGCGGGGCATACGCAGACGGTGTTCATCTCCCTGATTAGCTTGGGCGTCTATGCGCTATGGCAGATGTTTGAAGCCTGGCGCGGCACGAAGCATTCTTACGTATTACTCATTACTCGTTACTTATTACCTGTCGCCCTCGCAGCCATCTTCGCCATCGCGTTGTCCGCCGTGCAGCTGCTGCCCACGCTCGAACTCACGCGCGAGTCGGCGCGCAGCGGCGGCTTGCCCATGAATCTGGCCGTGTCGTTCTCGCTCGATCCGCGCCTGATCGGTCGCGCGCTGCTGCCCGACTATGCGGGCGCGATGCCGGAAGGCGGCGAATTCACGGCGTTCTTCAGCGTGACGGCGCTGGTGTTGATGGTGATTGGTGGACTGGTAACTGGTCAATCGGTCAATCGGACGATCAAGCGCGCGTTGGTAGTGGTCGCCGGAGTGGGCGTGTTATTGGCGTTGGGCGGCTACAACCCGATCTATTATCTGCTGCTCAAAGTCCCCGGCTTCGATCTGTTTCGCGCGCCCGCCCGCTGGATTGTGCTGTTGGTCTTTGCGGGATCGCTGCTGGCCGGTGTTGGCCTCGATGCCTTACGCGAATCGATCAAACGCCGTTGGCTGATCGCGCCATCGCTCGTGATCGCGGCGTTGATTGCCTCAACTTTCATGAGCACCAGCCTCGTACCCGCAGGTGCGTCCGGCCCCCTCGGCCCGCCCGATGTGTTGAGTTTGCTATTGTGGCTCGTGCCACTGGTGATGCTTGTCGCTTTCGTCTCACTCGTTACTCGTCACTCGTCACTCGTTATTCTTCTTGCCTGTCTCGAACTGTTTTTCGCCACCCGCGCCTTGCCTTACAACTCGCGCCCGACCGCGCCCGATGCGTTGACGAACTTGCGACCGGCGATCACGGCGCTGCAAGTGGGCGCGCAGGATCATCTCCCGCCCGATCGCTTCCTCTCGATCTCGAAGATTCAATTCGATCCCGGCGACACGGCGGAACTGAAATCAATCTACGGCGATCAGTTATCTGAGAAAGCTTTCTATGATCTGATCGTGGCGACGAAGGCGAAAGAAGTGATTGCGCCCAACCTCTCGATGTTCTATCGCTTGCCGTCGGTCGATGGCTATGACGGCGGCGTGCTGCCGCTGCGCAACTACATCGCCTTTCAGCAGCTGCTGCTCGATCCAGGTTTGATTCAGACTGATGGCCGCCTGCGTGAACAACTCAAATCGATTCCCGACGCGCGCTGGCTGAGCCTGATGAACGCGCGCTTTATCCTGACCGACAAGGTGGGCGATCAATGGTATGACGGCGTGCTGTACGATCTGCAATTCGCCACGCGGCTTGAAGCCGGGCAGAGCGCGGCCACCGATCAATTGCCGTCTTTCAAGGGCGATGCGCTGGGCATAGTCTATTCGGACGCAGCCAGCACAGGAACACTCGCGCAGATCGAGATCACCTTCGAGGATGGCTCGACGCAAATGCGCCCGTTGATCGATCAGCCGCTCGAAGTGAAAGGCAGCCTATCAGCAACGCGCGTGGCGTGGGTCGAGCGGCGGGGCGTGAAGGCGATTCGCATCACAGGCGACGCGGGCGTGACTCTTCGCGGCCTCGCGTTGATCGATCAAAGCAGCGGCGCGTTTCAGCCGTTCGTTCTCGCGCCGCAAGGCCGCTTTCGCGTGGCTTATTCCGGCGACGTGAAGATTTACGAAAACGTGGCTGTATTGCCACGCGCGTTCTGTGTTGGAGCAGCCCACGTGGTTGCCAATGACGACGAAGCCATCGCTTACATGCAACGGGCCGAATTTGATCCGGCGGGTGAAATAGTGATCGGTGATCGGGGATCAGGGATCGGGGATCAAGCCGTGTTGCTCGATCATCTTGTCATCCCTTCATCTTGTCATCTTGTGGCCTATGAGCCGGAGCACATAACCATCGAGACGAACGTCACTCAAGACAGTTACCTCGTCCTCACCGACGCCTACTATCCCGGCTGGCTTGCCACGGTCGATGGGCAGCCTGCGCCGATCGAGCGGGCGGATGTTCTATTTCGGGCCGTGAAAGTGCCAGCAGGCGCGCATCAGATCGAATTCCGATATGAGCCGCAGTCATTCGCCATCGGCGCGGCAATCTCGATCGGGGCGTGGGTGATGCTGCTGGCTGCGGCTGTGATCACTGGCGTTCGCTCGCGGCGGCGTGTGCTATAATCGCGC
>JACRBO010000733.1 GCA_016219235.1 Chloroflexota bacterium | reverse complement strand
TCGACCTCGTCGGCGGAACCACGCTCGACCGTATGCGTGCTGAAGACGCCGCCCTCGTGCATGACGCTGAAGGGCGGGCGGCCATATTGATGCACTTCCGAGAAGACCGCTTTCTTTTCGGACACGATCGAATCGACGTGAAAGACCTCGCCGGGGACAAAGGCTTCCAGCACATAGTACGACTGCCGATCGCCCAGTTGATCGAGCACGGGCCACAGCTCATCGGGCGAATTGAGTTTCTTGATGCCCAGCGATGACGCCTCGGAACGCGGCTTGATCAACCACGGCGGCGGCACGCGCGCCATGAATTCGCGTAGCCGATCGTAGTTGAGGACGTGGGCAAAGTCCGGCACCAGCACACCGCGATCGCGGGCGCGGACGCGCATGGCGAGTTTGTCGCGGAAGTAGCGCGTGGTGCTGTCACCCATGCCGGGGATGCGTAAGTGTTCACGCAGTTTGGCCGCCATCTCCACGTCGTAATCGTCCAGCGGCACGATGCGATCGATCGGGTGCGAGCGCGCCAGATAACTGACGGCGTTGATCATGTCCTGCTCGTGGAAGAGCGAGGGCATGTAGAAGATTTCGTCGATGGCGTCGCGCGGCCAGTCGGCGTCGCGCAGCTTCTCGACGGTGAGCAGATAGACGGCGCTGCCCTGCGCCTTCACCTCACGCAGAAAGGCCTGCCCCTTTTCGTAACTGGTGATGCAGAGAATGGTTGTGTGCGGTAGTGCTCCCATTGGCCTAACTCCCCTAATAGACGGATCAGCAGAATGGGCGGATTTATTCTCCCTGATCCGTTCATTCTGATTATCCGTCTTATCTCTTCCGTCGATTGTGATGCCGCTTCATCTGCACGGACACGCGCTCGGTGCCGTCGATGGGATGCTGGCGCAGATAGTGCGGCGTGGGAAACGTCCAGCGCAGAAAATAGGGCAGCGCCACTGCCCACGTCGCCGGCTGGTGCTGGCCGCTTTCCATCTGCACGTAGACCATATCGATGCCGCGCCGATAGCCCTTCAATTCCAGTTCGTCCATCAATTCGGTCGTGTCCTGAATCGCGTCGATGATGCCGTCGCCGTCGCGGTCTTCGGTCTCGTCGCGCGTGCCCGCCTGAAACCACAGCTTCAATTTGCCGGGCACTTCGGTATCGCGCACGCGGCGATGCATGATGCGCGACTCCTGTCTGGCGTGCACGTCTTGATCCTCGGTGCGCCACCAGAACGAGCCGGAAAAGACGCCCGCCGCGCCAAACACATTGGGATGATTCCACGCCATGTCCAACGCCATCAAGCCGCCCAACGACCAGCCGATGATGGCCGTGTTGATCGGGCCGGGCAGCGTGCGGAAGTGGCGATTGATGTACGGCATCACTTCGTCCAGCACGAACCACGCGTACTTGCGCGCCTTCTTGCCCATGCCGCGCGCATTGGGAATATCCACCGTGCCGTACTCTTGAAGTCGATCGCGCGTGGCGTGCAGCGCCACCACGATCACGGGTTCGATCTCGTCGTGCTCGATCAATTTGGTTAGCGTGGCGGCCAGTTTCACCGCGGGCATATCCTGCCCGTCGTTGGCGTAGATCACTTTGTAATGACGTCCATGATCGGCGGCATAACCGGGCGGCAGATAGATCGTCACCGGCCGCGAGTTGTGCAGGTGTTTCGAGCGGAACCGCTCGATGGTTTTGATGGTAACTTCGGATGTGGGGCGAACCATGGCTGAGCGAAAGTATAGGTGGAAAACAGCCAGATGACAAGGCAGAAATTGATGCCATGACAGGGCGAAGACGTGACAAGGTGACCCACTTGAGGAGATCACCTTGTCACCGTGTCACCGCTTCAGCCTGTCTGCCTTTACGGCGATGCCAGCAAATCGATCACGAAATCAAGGTTGCAATCGTTCGTATCCTTCCAGACCGGTGAGCGCATGATGGATGGATATGGCGGCGGCGCAATCGCCGGGCAGCTGACGTTTCCCGGCAACGAACCTGTGCCCCACGCCACGCCGTCTACGATCTGATCAGTCGGGCCAAGCAGCAGCACTTCATCGCCCGAGTTGACCAACGAGAACGAGATGACCGGCGTCCACGTCAGATAGGGCGTCAGCTGTTCGCCGGGACCATAAAATACAAAATCTGGACTGTAGCCATAACGCTCGTAAAAGCCGGCGGCTGTCAGTGCGATGTTGCGCTTCTGTTCCGGTCCGATCACGGCGGCGGGCGGGAACGACCACATGCCGTCGGCCGCAAACCCGCCGCCCCCCTGTGTTTCTTCATCGCCCAACTTGTAGCCGCTTAACGATACCGTGATCGCCGTAGGGTTGTAGATCTGCACCCATTCGCTACCGGTCACGGAACCGGTTGATCCCAGGTAGAACACTTTGCTGATCAACAGGTAATTGGGCGGCGCAAGGTAGTTATATGCAATCACCGGAAAGTAACTGCGCGGCTGGAAGGCCCAATCGTACTCAAACATCGCGCGCAAATAAGCATAGGCCGCGCTCGATTCTACTTGCAGCGCCACCTCACGATTGACCTTATTGGACGTTTCCGTGCCGTTGAGGCTGCCCGCGTGCACAACTTGCTGCCCGCCCACATCGAACAGGAACAGCTTGTTATGCAGGCCATAGCGCGCCGGATCGCCCAGCCGCGCCTGCAGGTTAGCTGCCAGCGTCGGACTCACGGCGCGCAGCGACTCGACGTATTTCACGGTTGCGTCGTTGCTGTTGGCCCGCGTTGAATCGTCGAAGTAGCGATCGAGCAGCAGGCGCACCTGCGCCCCGCGTCCGGCCGCCGCGATCAACGCCTCCAGCCGCACATTGGGATCAGCAACCGGATTACTGGTCGATGCGCCCCAGTAGGTCGGCTCGTCGAGCTGCTCCACATCAATCGCATCACCCGCGCCCGATCGGTTGATCCAGCCCAACAGGGCGTCGCTGGCGTGCAAAGCATTTTCCGGCGCGCTGACCACCTCAAAGGTTAGCGGCGCAGTGATGGTCAGCGGCTGTGGATAGCGAATGTGATAGCCGCTCACTTCGATGCTGTAGTTGGGCGCAAAACCGATCGGGGGTGGGCCGTACTTCGGATCACCGATCGACCAGCGGATCAGATCGCGATGCTTGATCGGATCAAAATCGGCATGCCAGATGTCCAGTGCGCGAGAGATCACACCGCCCGCATCCGTCAGCAGATACACGCCGCGATGCCCGACCGTGCCATCGGCAAAGTTGTCGTAGGTCAGGCTGCGCGGGCTGAAGTTCTCCGAGCCAATCGCCACGACTTTGTCATCAACCACGATCATCTTGGCGTGGATGTAGTCATAGCGGGCGCGGATGTCCTGCGGCGAGTCACTGATCATGAACCAGCACTGCCCCCCGGCCGCTTCAATGTGTTGGCATACCCACTTCTCCTGATCGTCGATGCCGCCCACCGGCCCGCCTTCTAGCAAGATCGTCACACTGACGCCGCGCCCGATGGTGCGCGTCAGCACATCGAGCAGACCCAGGTTGTCGAAGGTGTGCAGCTCCATCGCGATCGACTGCTGCGCGGAGCCGAGCAAAGCGCTGATGACGCGATAGGCATTATCGGGCGCGATGGCAACCGTGAGGGCAGCGGTGGCGGTCACTCTGGCCGTGCGCCACAGTTGATCGTAATCCCAGCCGGGATACTGTACCTTGCGGCCCGCCACCGGATCAGTTTGATCATTAGCCCAGTCGAACGCGGTATGGGTGTCGCTGATGATGCCGCCCGTGGCTTCATCGAGCTTGCGGAAGATCATCTGGCCAGTCAGCCCGATGCTTGAGTTGCTGTAGCGCTGCACGTTGAGGCCGCTCCAGCCGGATAACCAACCCGTGTCCGTAATTTGACCCGTGCCCCACACGACCGCATCGATCCAATTGTTGGCGCCCTCCCGAATAGCCAGCTCGTCGTTGGTGGCGACCAGGTCAAGGGCAACACCGCTAAGATTGGGGACGGTCGGATCGCTATCGCCGTCGTATTCGTAATCGGGCTTGAAGCCAAATTGACTGGTAAAGGCTAGCGCGTTGCGAGCCAGCCAAAGATCCTCGTGTGGCAGCAACGTGCCGGTTAGATTCACTACGCCCTCACCAAAGCCATCGGTGGCAATCCAATTCGTTAATGTGATGGTTTGGGTACTGACGTTCGTCAAACGGAAGCCTTCATCGAGTTGCCCGACAACATAGGCATCGGCGTGCGCGGCGCTGATCAGCACACTGCCGGGCGGCGTGGGCACATAGGGTTTGGCAGAGTTGGGTTGGCGCGGCGTGCCATTGATCGGATTGCCGCCAACGTCGAGGCCGTTGCGGGTGAGGCCATCGTTGGTGGCCCAGTTAAGATCGGTGCCCGGCGCGAGCGAATCGATACGCTCCATCGAATAACGGTTAGGCGCGCCCGTACCTGCCGACCACGCGCCGCCATCGCCATTGGCCGTATCGATGACGCTGCTGATCTCATCCGTCAACGTCAAGGCTTCGCCGCCATCGCCCAGCGCACCGGTGTAAATTTGATCAGCGGGGATGTCATTAACCGTGGTATCAGCGGTGCGCTCCAGCAGGAAGGAACCACCGGGGGTGATCGTGCCCGTCAGGTTGATATTGGGTATACCGTCGCCGGAGTAAAGCCGCCAGCCCGATAAATCAACCGTTATCGAGGAATTGTTTTTGAGTTCGATCCATTCGGCGCTGGAATTGGCGATCGTGCCACTCCACGCGATCTCGTTGATGACCACGTCGAGTGGTTGAGCAGTCCGGGGCGAAATCGCGGGCGAGGCAGTGGCGATCAACGTGCGGTGCAGCACGACGAAGGCTGCGCCACTCAGCGCGATCACCATTAACAACCGTATGATCTGTGAAGCGATCCGTTCGCGCATCTCTCCCCCGATTGCCCAATTACCAACCACCAATCACCAATTGACCAGTTGACCAATCACCACTCGCCTTACACTTCCGTTTCTTGCGACTCGCTTAAAATATCCGCCTGGCGTGCCGCGGCCAACCGCTGGCGTGAATTGCGCTTCTGCCAGACGTAGACGGCCGATAATGCGACGATGGGCAACACCACCGCCAGCGCGAAGAACGACACCGGTTCCAACATCACGGCGCGATGCTGCGGCGCCGCGCTAAACCGATCGAGGTTGAAGAAGATCAGTTGCAGCGCGATCCACACCGCCAGAAAATTCGGAATCGCGTCGCCAGAGTGGATCAGCTTCAGCCCGCTCGATCGTTCGCGCGTGATCGGCCAGAACAAATTGCTGCCCAGAAAACCCAGTTGATCTTCGACGATGTGTGCGGCCATGCCTGCCGCCACGACCAGGCCCGCCTGCAACGAACCGAACACCACGCCGATGATCAAGCCCAGCAGCGCGGCCAGCGTCAGCGAATGACTCCACGAACGGTGCCACGGCAAAAACTGAATCTCCACGCCGTCAGGCCGGGGCACAAAGGCAAACGACGGCCCGCCGAAAATATCGACGTTGACTTCGCCGTCATACGTGTAGTTCAACGGCGCATTGACTCTGGCGCGCGCGTTGGACAAGTTGCCAACTTGTCCGACCATCATCTGCGACGTATTCACCACCGGCCCGATGCGCACGGCGATTTCATTCCGATCGGCATCGAAGCGCACCGTGTACTGGCGCCAGCGATCCGGCCCCAGCTTGATCGTGTGCAGCTGCGCGCGAATTTCACGGCGCTCCGTCGCCGCTCGATCGATCAGCCCGGCGATTTGATCCGCAATCGCCTGCGGATCGAGGTTGGCTGGATCGGGATCAACTGACTCCGCCCGATCGAAGTAGCGCGCGAACTTGAAATCGAGTGTGTCCGGCAGCAGGCCAAAGATGCCGCCCAGCAAGATCAAGTACGAGCCTTGCGCTGCGCTCTCGATCACGCCGGGGACGAAGGAGGCGGCCGCGATGCCGGCGAGGAAGTGGGAGATACCTTTCATGTTAGCGCTTCCGCCACAGCCAGTATTGCTCAAGGTTTCGATAAGGCACTTCAGAGTCAATGGCGCGAGCCATGTCCTCCGTCAGATAATTCATCCAAAAATCGTCAAAGACCTGCGACCCATGTTGTGCAAACGGCCCAGTGCCATCAACCAGAGCCTGAACATTTCTCACTGAGCCGATATTCTTGGTATTGCCGCTGCCGGGTCGATCCATCGCAATTCGCCACTTCTCGTGCACCAGAAAAGTGAAATCTTTAACCACTGAAACGATACTCTGTAAATCGTTCAGCGTGTAGACACGGCGTTCATCAATAGCTTCATTTCGGCTGTATATGACGCCCAATACGAAGTGTGCGGCATATTGCTCGTAAGGGAAGGTGATGTTTTTGGTCGATTTCCGCTGTCGAAAGTAACCGGTAAATGCGCCCAGCGTGAAACCGTTCGCTGTGGTCGCGTCAAGACGATACGTGCTCTTGAGATCAAGCGCGATCCGGGTATCGTCCTGCGCGATAAAGGTGATGTCAGGGTAATGATTCTGGTACTCGCTCAACACCATCCGGTAATTATGCTCGGCCGCGAATCGCGCGAGAACCGGAAACAGCATCAGTTCAATAATCTTCGAGACAACTTTGGTATCGATCGAAATAGTGTAGACGTTCTGGTAGACGTCGATAAAGCCCTTGACGACCCACTCACCGGCGTCGGTCGCCAGCGTGCGCGTGAAGTGGTCAAAGTGAGTCAGGAGGTCTTCGCGGAAAGATTCGACGTTCATCTGATCCTCGTCAAGGGCTGGCTAAGTGCCAATCAAGAGTATCTCTTGCGATTCGGCATTGGTGGACAACGCATATTTGTATTGTCCATAATGCTCAATTCGAACGGTCGATTTGTACCGCTGAAGCAGCGCCGCAAGTTCGTCGGCCGAGGGGATGCCGTCGCTGCGATACGACACGACGATCATACTGTGCTGAAAGCGCTCAAACACCTGCTCAAACGCCATGTGAATGCGACGCTTATCCGTCCAGGCTGTTGGCCGCAGCTTTAAGCGGCGATGTTTGGAACGCTGATCGATGTGCTGCCCCCAATCGTCGTAGAGCAACAGCCCTTCCAGGAAGTGATAAAAGTCGAGATAGTCGACGGCTGCTCCGCTGCCGGAGATATATGGCGGATCAAGGTACACCAGATCATATTCGCCGGGCACCTCGACTGCATCCAGATTCAACGCCCGATTAACCTGACCGTTATCAAACACAGCCTGATTCGCCTCGGCCACAAAGCTTCTGAACCATTCATCAAACGGTCGATCCCAGGTCGTCTTGTTGCCAAATGAGCGTTCGACTTCTGCCTGGCGAATATAAAGGTTCTTGCGGTGAAACAGATTGTAGGGCCGCTTGATAATGCACGCCTGACATAATGCGAAAAAGGCTAACGAGAACTTGTAAGGATCGGCGATTTGCCGGATGTTCGTAATGATCTGATCAATCCAGGCATTCTCGTCATCCGTGAAATAGATGTCATGGAAATTAACCTGGACAAATTGGGGATAGGCGATTGACGGCTGCCGCTGAAGCAGCCAGTCAATCTCCTCTGTGCTCAGGCGGGTAAAGGAATTTTCAATCAACGCCAGGCCGAATTGATGATTGAATCGCAATAAGTCGTTGTACGTCACCTGCTTACTGGCCTGTTTCAGCTGGTACGCGACCGCGCCGGTACCGCCAAACGCATCCAGACATGTCGCAAAGTCCAGGTCGGCCAGCTGCTCCAAAATCCAACCGGCCAGCTTAGATTTGCTGCCCTGGTAGCGAGTCGACGGAAACTCGGCTGTTAAGTCCGGGAAAAAGGAAGGCTGATAACCAGCTATTCGGCTCATTCGTTGCACTTCGCTTTCTAAGGCATTAACGACCACAAGTCACGAACAAGAAACTGCTGGAAGTCACGAATCTGCTCGCGCAAGCGGTCGTTGACCAACATCTCTGGCCGGGGATCGACGTAATACACGCCGTCAAGCCTATTCAGCGCCACCGTATAACCCAGGAAGTGGTTACTCTTGAACGTGGAGTTGATGCCAAAAATGCTATTACCGCGCTGCGCCCGTTGTACATCATGCAGAAAAATCGCAACGACTGGCACTTCGCGGCCCAGTAACTTCGTCAGCAGATACTTGTCCAGGAAAATTTTATCAATACGATCCTTGCTGGTGGTTTTGACTGACCCCACCACTTCGCGTGGATGGATGAATTTCGTTTCGGAGGTCAGAATGGCTTTGTCGCGCGAGAAGACCAAATCCAATTCATAGGACATGGCATAGCCAGCGTGGTCTGGAATTGGGATGTTGATCGTCCGGGGTTCGCACGTCAGGCCAACTTCTTGAATGATCAGTTTGACGAAAGCCTCAAACAACTGACCAATGCGCTTGCGAGATTGATTCGGATTCTCAAATGAATCACCGATGCTGCCGATTGCTTGCTGGGCGGTATAAACGATTTGGTTGACTTCGGCCGTCGCAAGATAGCGTTTGTGGTTTCGACGGTCAGCCGTTTTTGCGCCATATTTTTTGAGGTCGGCCAGAAACGCTATGAATCGCTCGAAGGCCCGCCTAAAATCGTCCGGCGACTCAACGAACAGATGATGATTCAACGGGCGCGTAATTCTATGCCCATACGCCTGGTCGTACTGATAGAAGATGTAGTTGGACTGCGAGGGCGACACGATGCGCGTCGGCTGCGACTCGTTCACGAAACTCAAAAAGGCCGCGCCGACTTTCAAATAATCGTCGAGCGCATTGAAAGCCAATCGGTCCTGCACACTCGCCTGCAAATCACCCAGGTTCGCCATTTTCATCGAATCGACTTCCTTCGCTCAGCATTATCAAGATCAAACTGAATCCATTTCTCAACCGGCCAATCTTCAACCAGCTCGATTCGCCGGCTGGCCCAGCCACAATACTCCGCCGATAGATCACACCCCAGCCACTGTCGCTTGAGTTGTTCGGCTACGACGGCCGTTGTGCCCGATCCCAGAAACGGATCAACGACGACATCTCCAGCTTGCGACGAGGCCAGAACGATTCTTCTCAACAACTCTTCCGGCTTTTGCGTGGGGTGCGGCGTTTTCTCGTGCATGCCGTTACAAGTTGTCGGAATCTCAATGACATCGCGTGGTTTTGCGCCACGCGGGTGCGGCTGCCACAGCCGATCTTTGTTGGCGACACCGCCGTACTGGCTGGTCTCGGCCTGCGGGTGCTCTGGATACTTCAGAGTATGATTGCCATACAGGATACGCACATCATCAATGTTAAAAGTGAATTGCTTGCTCTTCCTAAAGTGCAGGAGACTCTCGTGCGACCGGCCCCAATCTTCGCCCAGATTTGCTTTGTTCTTGTAATGCCAGATCAGCCAGCGGCAACCCTTGAAAAAGCGGGCAGCCGGCAATCTCAGATCGGCCAAAATTTCGGAGTACCCGCACACATACAACGTTCCCGTTGGCTTTAAGACGCGGGCAGCTTGCTCAATCCACACCAGTGACCAATCAACATACGCTTGCTGGGACTCAAACGTGTCCCATTCGGCTTTCTTGATGTTATACGGCGGATCGGCAAATATCAGATCAACCGACTCACTGGCAAGTGAGCGCAGCCAGGCGATGGCGTCACCGATCCATATTTCGCCATGGGGGTGAGTATAGTATTTCTGAAGAGAAGGCGCATCAGCGTGATCGATGACGGCATAGGCGCCTTTCAACATCGGTTGACCAAAGAAAGTCGGCACGCTGGTCGTGCGTGCATATCCAACCGCTGGCTCACGGACAACAGCCGTGTCTGTTTTCTTCCTCGCTTTTTTCATGGTAACAACCCCAATAATCTGGCTACACTTGGCCCCACCCCCGCCATATTCAACGTGATCGGTAGCAGCAGCACGCCCAAACAATTCATCCGTCGCGAGCCAAACAGCGTCGGGATCAGCCCGATCGCCACCGCCGGGATCAGCACCATCAGGCCGCCGAGGCCGGTCGTGATGAACACCAGCCCGATCAGCACGATCATCGTCATCCAACTGATCGCGCGATAATCCACGCGCGCCACCACTTTGATCGCGATGCGACTAAATACGATCAACAGGCCAAACGACACCGCGCCGCAGATCGCCATCGCCGCCACCGCCGTGAAATACAACTGCGGCGTGTCGGGCGTGAACAGTGTGTGCGCCATCGCCGCCAACCCGCCGCGCGTCAGATGCAGGCCCGGCAAGAAGAACAGCAGGAACCCGCCCACGTAATACACAAACTTCGACGCGCCCTGCGACACGATGAGGGATCGATCGTCGCGCTGCGCCGTAGCGTGACCCGCCAGAAAACCGCCCACGCCGCCCGTGACCACCGGAAAGAACGCCGCAAACAATCCGCCGAGCGTACCCGCCACTGCGCCGCGAAACAGCGCCAGCGGCGTGAGATCGAGCGATGTGGCGATGTGCTGTGGCGGCACGCGCGTGCCCATGATCAAATTCGTCAGCACCATCGGGATCGCAAACAGGCCGATGAAGGCGGGGAGCAGATTCTGAAAAGCCAACTCGGTCGGCACCGGACTGCGATACATGATGATGAAGCCCAGCACGCCCGACAGCCCAAACGTCAGCAAACCCGCGCCCAACCCCGTCCACGCCGATCGGAACCGCGCCCAACCCGATGATCCCCGCTCGCCGCTCTTGGGCCACTCGGACATCAGCATGAAGGCGATGATGGCGGCCAGGATCCAGCCCAGATGCGGCGACACGATGATCGATAGCACGCGCGAAGCTTCGCCTGCAATGGGGCTGGCGATCACCAGCCCGCCCAGGCCGCATAGCGCGCCGATGCCCGTCAAGATCGCTGCTTCGTAACCGCGCCGCTGCAACAGCCACTTCTGCCCCGGCAGCACGATAAAGGCCGAGGATTCATCGGGGGCAGCGAGAAAGATCGAGGGCACAGTGCTCAACATCGCATAACCGATGATCATCCCCAACAGTAGCAGCGCGATCTGATCGGCGTTGAGCACGCCCGACACTGCGCCTGCTGCCGCGATCAGCACGCCCACCACGTTGTAGATGTGCAGCGCCGGGATCAACGCCAACACCGACGACGCCAGCGTGCCGATTAGGGCTATCCCGATCAAAGCCAGTGACTCACTCATCACTCGTCACTCGTCACTTCAAACTCACATCGTAGCCCAGCGCGGGCACCACCTGCATCCGGCCGAAGAAATCGGTTTTGCCCACCACGCGCACACTCACCCCGGCCACCAGCCCGTCGCGATTGGGCACGTAGGCCAGCACGTTATTGAACAGTGTTACCCGTACATTGCCAGTGCCATCGTCGACCGACAGGTTCAAGCCGGACGAAAACGGTTTGGCTTCTGTGATCTTGCCTTCAATCGCCACAAATTGGCCCGGCTTCAACAGTTGATTGACCGTCGTTAGCGGGACATTGGCGCTGCTGCCCGGCGTGAGGATGACGACATCGCGGCCGGAATTGGGCTGCAATTCCAGCACGCCGTTGAACTGGGACACTTCCGCTTCGATCGATACTTCGGCGCCCAGGTTCAGGCCCGATCGGGTAGGCACGAATTTGTAGGTGCTGTCGAACAGCGTCAATGACATGCGGCCGGTCCCGTCGTCGATGAGAAACTTAAATCCCGCCGAGAAACTTGAGGTTTCGACGACTTTGCCGCGCACCGCGACGATCTGCCCCACATTAGCGGCGGTCAGCGCGTTGATGGACACGGTCTGCGCCTCCGGAGCGGCCGTCGCCTGTGGTTCAGTCGTTGCGCTTGATGGAGACTTAGGCGTAGCGGTAGTCGTCGCCGGAACGATAACCAAAGCCGTCGGCGTGGGCGCGGGTGAAGTTGATGCCGCCGCCGCTGAAGCGATCGTCGTCGCAGTAGCGATGCTTGTCACCATAGGTTCAGGCGTGGCAGTGAGTTCGGAGGTCGGCAGCGGGGTTGGCGCGAGAGCGACCGTAGTCAGGACAGCCGCATCCTGGGGGATTTCCGGCACGATTTCCAGTTGACCACGAAAGACGCTCACTTCGCCCTGCACGGACAACGTGGTCCCTGGCTGAATCTCAGCGGCCTTGCCCAGTGCTTCCCATATATCTTGCCAGAACAGTACGGTCACGTGACGTTGGCCGTCGCTCAACGTCAGCTTGACGCCCGCCGAGAAGGGCGAGACTTCTTCGACCGTGTTTTCCACGCGTACCCAGCGCCCCGCATGTGACTCGTTGAGATCGATCAAGGGCGTGTATTTGGCAAAGGCCACGCGCTCGCTTAAGGGCTGAATATCCGCGCTGCGGCGCAACGACAACTGCGGCGTGGCATCAAACAGCGTGACCGCGCCGCGCACCTCGATCGATTGGCCCACTTCCAACGGCGGCAGCGCGCCGCGGATGGGTTCTAGTTCGGCCGGCAGCGCCAGATCGATCGCGCCGGTCGCATCACGCAGCGTGATCAATTGCAGGCCGTCGAAGGGCGCGCGGATCGATCGGACGACGCCGCGCACCGTCACAGTATGCAGCGCATCATCACCGGTGATCGACCCGATGTCGCGCGGCGCGGCTTCTGTGGCGGCGCGTGTCAATGTCAAAGATTCAACTGCATCCAACGTCAACGAGGGCGTCGTCTCGCGCACGCGCAGCGTACCCTGAACCGACACGGTATCGCCGGGCGCCGGGACGCGATCGGCTGTAATAAGGTCCTGAGTCGTCGCTCGGAACGAAGACACCATCAACTCGCCGCTGTCATCGCGCACCCAGAATGTCAGCGTTTGCGCGGTCGCGTTGTAGGATGGGCCACGCGACACGCGCCCATCGATCTGGACGTAGGCAAAATTGTAGGTGGATTGCACCTCGGCGATTTTGACGGCGGGCACGGGCAGGCGCGTGGCGAACACACCCAGGCCGATTAAGCCTAGCACCGCGATGACGATGGCGGCGACACCGAAGGTGCGAATTTGCAGACGACGTTGGAGATCGGCGCCACAATGCGGGCAAAGATCGTTAGCGCCGGGGTCACGACCGCAGCTGGGACAATGCGACATGCGACGATCCTTGAAGAGAGGTGATGGTGCGATTATAACATGGGCACTGTGGGCGGAAACGTTGAAAGGCGTCAGGCACCGATCGGGCCGCGGACCCGTTCCAGCAAGTGGATAAAGTCCTGCAGCTCGGCCTGATCGAAGATGTTGAACATCACTACGAAATTGCGGTTGGTCAGGTCTTAAACCACCTGCCGCGCGGCGCGGCCGGATTTGGTGAGGGCATAGTGATCGTCGAGGTTGTGGGAGACTTCGCCGCCGGAATGCAGCGCGGCTACGGCCGATTTGAAGTCTTTGTCATCCAGGCGGGCCGTGGCCTCGCGCAGCTGCGCGGAACTTAAGCGGTCAGTGGTATTAAACAGGGCTGTGCTGACAGCAATTCGCGGACCGCTCCAGCCGTCGTCGCGCCAGGCTGCAATATGCGCGTCGCCGCGGAAGATCGCCATCGCCACCATGCGCCGCTCAGCGTACACCCACGGCTGATCGATGTCGGGGAAGGTGCTGCGCGCGGCATTGGTCAGCGGCGCAGGCACGTCGGGCTGGCGCACGGCGGCGGTCACCGCCCGATCGGCCAACGCACCCAACCGGTGCACGTCGGCTTCGGGCAGCGCGTTGTGTTTGGCAATCGCGTTGAAGTGGTCGCGATATAGCGTGTCGATCAGTTTGCGACCGTTGTCGCTGGCTCGATACCGGCCCGGCTCCAGGCTCTCGGCATATTTCTTGCCGACCAGCGCTTCGAGATTGCGTTCGTAGATCGAGACGGAGGTGTAGGGG
Source organism: Chloroflexota bacterium (assembly GCA_016219235.1). The sequence goes on along the minus strand of JACRBO010000733.1, from coordinate 286 downwards.
CCGAAGGTCGAAAAGTCGCCGGGCGCAACCGAGCCGGGAAAGTAGCGGAACCGATTGAGCAGCCAGAACTCGTCGGGCGTGAGATGGGCCTTCTCGATGCCGCGCTCAAACTGATGGCCGTCGTCTTGCAGATACGTCAACGCCGCCAGGATCAGCGCGTACAGTTCGGCGCTGGAGAGAGCCATGTGGTGCCCCTTGTGGTCTGCGAATGCGCCAAACTATACTCACAGCGCGATGAATTGTCAAAAGAGAATGAGTGACGAGTGATGAGTGAAATCGCACCCAT
>JACRBO010000074.1 GCA_016219235.1 Chloroflexota bacterium | reverse complement strand
TCTTTCACGCGACGATTGCACGTGGCCTGACGCGCCAGTCGGCGCCGCTGGATCAAAACGAGACGCTGGGCCTGCGCTGGTTCACGCTCGACGAAGTGCGCGAGATGATCGCACGCAATGAAATTCTGGATGGTCTAACGCTGGCGACGATATGTTGGGCAATGGTTGTCTATCCAGACCTGACAGGTTTCTAAAACCTGTCAGGTCTTCAAAGGCCGAGCGTGGGCAGTCTCAAAATTCTCGCCATTACCGATCAAGTGGTCGATTCGCTGCACAGCCCGAACGTGGTGCGGCGCTTTGGCGAGGTCGATCTGATCATCAGCTGCGGCGATCTGCCTTACGGCTATCTGGACTACATCGTCACGATGTTGAACAAGCCGATGTACTTTGTCCACGGCAATCACGATCGGGATTTTGAGTATACCGAAACCGGCCGGCGTTATCTGGCGCCGCGCGGGGCTGAAGCGTTGGACATGCAATCGATCCGGACGCCGCAGGGCTTGATTCTGGCCGGACTGGAGGGTTCCATTCGATACGATCCGGGCAGCAAGCATCAATTCACGCAGGAGCAGATGAATCGCCGCGCCGTGCAGCTGGCTATCAAGCTCATTCGCAATCGGGCGCGGTATGGCCGCTATCTGGATATTCTGGTGACGCATTCGCCGCCGTTTGGCATCAACGACGGCCCGGATCCGGCGCACATCGGCTTTCAGGCGTTCAATACCTTGCTGCATCGTTTCAGGCCAAAGCTCTTGCTGCACGGGCACAAGCACGTCTACACCGGCGCAGCGCCCTCGACGCAGGTGGGTGCGACGCGCGTGGTGAACGTCTACCCGTATCAGCTGATCGAGTTGGAGCTCTAAGCGTGGGATTTGATCTCAAACGCGCGGAAGAAGACTACAGCCGCGTGCGACGGGGCGCGTGGTGGCGCGATGTGCTGGCGAAGTTCGCCGGGCGGTCGAATCAACTGCTGTCGTATCAGCAGGTGAAGGACGCGCTGCAACTGGGCGGCCCTATCTATCGCGGCATGAAGCCGGTGCCGGTGGCGCAGATCGTCGGCAGCGTCGATCGCTATCGCGACTTCGACGAAGTGTTTATGCCCGCGCAGGATCGCACCGCCGGGCGCTGGAAGAGCATCGCGCGCGCGTACTATCAGGACATCGATCTGCCGCCCGTGCGGTTGTACAAAGTGGGCGATGCGTACTTTGTGCTGGACGGCCATCATCGCGTGTCGGTGGCGCGCGAACAGGGTGTGGACTTCATCGACGCCGAAGTGCAGGAAGTTGTCTCGCGGGTGCCGGTGGGCGCCGATGTCCGATCGGAAGATTTGAAAGTCCTGCACGAATATCGCCGCTTTCTCGATCGGACACATCTGGATGAACTGCGCCCCGATCAACGCATCCGCTTCACGATCGCGGGCGGTTACGATCGGCTGCTGGAACACATCGCGATGCACCGCGTGTTCATGCAACTGGAAGCGCAGCGCGAGGTCAGCGAAGCGGCTGCGGTGACGCACTGGTACGATGCGGTCTACGGGCCGCTGATCGATACGATTCGTGAACATGACGTGCTGCGGGAATTTCCGGGCCGCACCGAGTCTGATCTGTATCTGTGGATTGTGGAGCATCTGCACTTCCTGCGCGAGACCGAACGGGACGTATCGATCGAGCAGGCGGTGGACGATTACGCCGATCAATTCAGCGAGAAGCCGATCAAGAAGATGGTGCGGGCCTTTGCGCAAGCCTTTAGCGACAGCGAACCGGCAACGTTGGAGGAAACGAAAACGCAGCAGGCGCGCGATCGGTTTTTGCAGCGCACCCGATTGAACGTGCTGCGGCCCGATCACACGATCCTGTGTTCAGACGATTTAGGTTATGCCCGGCTGGTGGAGCACATCGATCACCATCGCTATTTTATGGGGCTGGACTTCAAGCGCGACGTAGGCGAAGACGAGGCGGTGCAGCACTGGTATGACACGGTGTATCTGCCGATCGTCACCACCGTGCGTGAGAATAATTTGCTGGCTGAATTTTCCGGCAAAACCGAAACCGACTTATACCTGTCCATCATCGAATATCTCGATCAGCTGCGCAAATCAGGTGACAGTGTCTCCGTCGATCAGGCGGCGCTGGATTTTGCGCGCGACTATGCCGATGAATTCAAGCAGCATCCTATTCGCAATATCGTGCGCGGTGTGCAAGCGTTGTTCGGAATTGCACCCAGTTCAGAAGGTCCCGACGACTCAAGCCAGAATCAGTTGTCAGAAATCTAATATCGGAAGTAGATCATGTCTCATTCCAAAGGTCCAATCGTTACCGTTTACGGCAGCAGTTCGCCTAAAGAAGACTCAGTCGATTACGAACAGGCCCGCGCGTTAGGCCGCTTGCTGGCGCAACGGGGCTACGTTGTCGCGACCGGCGGTTATACCGGCACGATGGAAGGCGCGAGCCGCGGCGCTAAGGAAGCGGGCGGCTACGTCATCGGCGTGACCACATCGCTGTTCGACAAGACCCGCCCCACCGCCAATCCGTACGTCGATGAAGAGATCAAACTACCCACGTTGTTTCAGCGACTCCATCATCTGGTCACGCTGGCCGAGGCGTGGGTGGCGCTGCCGGGCGGCATCGGCACGTTGAGCGAAGTCGCGCTCACGTGGAGCCTGATGCAGACTGGTGAACTGCGGCACGGCCCGTTTGTGCTGGTGGGCGACATGTGGCGCACGACCATCGGCGAATTTGCCAGCGACGATCATGTGAAGCCGCAGTTTCGAGAACTCATCAAGTATGCGGAGAATGTTGAGCAAGTGCTGGCGCTGCTAAAGTGATGCAGGATGCGCGATGCAGGATGCAAGATGATTACACGTGGTGCATCCTGCATCGCGCATCATTCAACGCCATTTCACCCAGACCTTCCCTAATCAGGAGTTATCATGGCCGATAAACTTACCCCTCGCGGTGAAGACTATT
>JACRBO010000742.1 GCA_016219235.1 Chloroflexota bacterium | reverse complement strand
GCCGCCCTGTACATCATCCGGCCTCAGTTGTTTATGCCGCGCCCGATCGGCCAGCTCGTTCACCGCGCGCGCTAATCCAAATAAGTTCAGTCCTTCCGCGTGCTTGATCACGGGCACGATCAGTCCATCCGCGCCCAGCGACACCGCAATGCCCAGGTTCACCGCGCGATGCACGACGACGCCGCCCTCGCTCCATGATGAGTTCACCAGCGGAAAACGCTTCAACGCCACGATCGTCGCCGCCGCAAAATACGGCGTAAACGTCAGGTTCACACCGTCGCGCTCGAAGGCCGCTTTGTTGGCGTTGCGATGCGCCACCACCTTCGACAGATCGATTTCAAACACGGTGGTCACGTGCGGGCTGGTGCGCTTCGACATGACCATGTGATCGGCAATGGCTTTGCGGATGCCCGTCAATGGCACCACTTCATCCGACACGCTGGCCGTTGGGCCGGGCGGAACACTCGGGGCCGCCGGGATCGCCGCCGTTGGCTTGCCGAAGACTTCTTCGCTTGGCCTGAAGAGTTCGCCCAGGCCGGGCTGTTCCCACGGCTCCAATTTTTGTTCAACCACCGGCTGTGCCTGCGACTGCCGCTCGACGTAGGCCAGAATATCTTTCTTCGTGACGCGGCCGCCCTCGCCCGTGCCGTTGATCTGCGACACATCGACGTGATGCTCCGCCGCGATGCGGGCCACCACCGGCGAAATCCGCGCGTTCGATCCGTTGCCATGCCGCTCCATCTTAGATGCCGGCGAGTGGGCGGGGGTTACAGTCGGTGTCTCAGTGACCAACTCGCCTGCCGCGCCGATGAAGGCAATCAGCGTGCCGGCCTTCACCACGTCGCCTTCATTGAAGTACAATTTCAACAGCGTGCCTTCACCCGCCGCCGTCACTTCGGTCGTAACCTTATCCGTCTCAACTTCCAGAATCGGTTCGTATAAGGCCACTTGCTCACCGACCTGCTTCAACCAGCGGCTGATTTTTCCTTCAACCACGCTCTCGCCCAACTGCGGCATGATGACTTGTGTGCCCATGAATGCTCCTTCAATGAATCAAATAACTGGCCGGATAATGAGTAACAAGTAACGAGTAATCCGACTCCCATTACGTATTACTCGTTACTCATTACTCATCAGTATCTCGCCAATTGCCTCATCGCATCCGCAATCTTCTTCGGATTGGGCATGAACCAGTCTTGCAGCGGATGGCTGTACGGCACGGCGGGCACATCCGGCCCGGCCACGCGCATGATGGGCGCGTCCATGTAGCGGAAGCCCTCGTCCGCGAGGATGGCCGCAATCTCCGCGCCGTAACCCAGGAACCGATTGTCCTCATACACAATGAGGGCTTTGCCTGTTTTCTTGAACGACTCCAACACTGTGGCTTTGTCCAGCGGATTGAGCGTGCGCAGATCGACCACTTCCACGTCGATGCCATCTTTCGCCACTTCTTCGGCCGCTTGCATACAATAAAAGTGCATCATGCCGTAAGCGTATACACTGAGATCAACGCCTTCGCGCGTGACGTTCGCCACCCCGATCGGAACGGTGTAGTCGTCTGCGGGCACGTCGCCTTTGATCAAACGATAGCCCTTCTTCGGTTCCAGAAACAGTACAGGATTGTTGTCGCGCACGGCGCTTTTCAGCAAGCCCTTGGCATCGCGCGGATTCGAGGGGATCACGACCTTCAAGCCGGGCACGTGCGCGTAAGTGGCCTCGATCGATTGCGAGTGATACAGTCCGCCGCCGATGCCGCCGCCGTAGGGCGTGCGAATGACCATCGGGACGGTGAACGTGCCGCCGGTTCGATAGTACATGCGCGCCGCTTCGTTCACGATCTGGTTATAAGCCGGTTGAATGAAGTCGGCGAATTGAATTTCGCAGATGGGGCGCAGGCCGTTCATCGCCGCGCCGATGCCCACCGCCACGATCGAGAGTTCCGCCAGCGGCGAATCGATCACGCGCGTGGGTCCGTACTTCGCAAACAGACCCAGCGTCGCGCGAAACACGCCGCCGCGCGGGCCTACGTCTTCCCCCGTGATAAACACACTGTCATCGCGCGCGAGTTCTTCGTCCATCGCCTCGCGGATACCTTCAATTAAGGTCTTTTCGGCCATGCCGTTGTGTCCCCCGTCAATGATTCTTGGCTTGACGAGTAACGAGTAATGAGTAACCAGCAATTTACTCGTTACTCATTACTCGTTACGCTGCGTACACCGGTCCCGCCGCCCACTCAATCTCAGGATAGGGTGCGCGTTCGGCGTCGAGATGGGCCGCGTTGACTTCGGCCATCACGCGCGCATCCAACTCCATCTCGAGTTGATCCGTCAACACGCCCGCCGCCTTGAGCCGTTCGCGGAAAATCGGCAACGGATCGGAAGCCTTGAGCACAACCTTCTCTTCCTTCGAGCGATACGCGCTATCGTCATCGTCCGACGAGTGCGGTGTCAGGCGCACCACGCGCGCTTCAAACAGCGTGGTCCCGCCGCCCGCGCGCGCCAGCTCGACCGCGTCCTTCATCGCCAGATAGGTCGCCACCGGATCAAGGCCGTCCACTGTCACGCCGCGCACACCGTAGGCCTGCGCGCGATCGGACACGCGCGGGATCGCCATTTGCTTCTCCATCGGCACCGAGATGGCGTATTCGTTGTTCTCCACCACGACGATGAGTGGTAATTTGTGGACACCCGCCCACGTCAGCGCCTCATGAAAATCGCCTTGATTGGTGGAGCCTTCGCCCAAACACGTCACTGCGACCCGATCGCCGCCCTTCAACTTCTCGGCCAGCGCCACGCCCGCGGCCTGCGGCACTTGCGTCGCCACCGGGCTGGACACGCTGTAGATGTTCTTTGCGCGCAGCGAGTAGTGTTCGGGCATCTGCCGCCCGCCCGAACTGGGATCGCTCTGCTTGCCAAACACGCCCAGCATCACGTCGAGGGGCGTCATGCCACAGGCCAGTACCATTGCCAGATCGCGATAGTAGGGCAGCAGATGATCGTCGCCGCGCCGCAACGCGAACACAATGCCCACTTGCGCGGCCTCGTGCCCCATGCCCGAAATATGAAACGCGATCTTGCCCTGACGATGCAAGAGCCAACAGCGCTCGTCCAATCGACGAGCGCGCAGCATGGCTTCATACATGTCAAGCAACAGATCAGACGGAAGATCGCCGAACGAGGCAGTGCTCGGCTCTGCGGCGACTAAAGCCGGAGTCATGACCATCGAAGTCCCCCCTGGATTGCTGGTCAACTCGCCCGATTGGCTGACCGTGCGAGTTAGGCAGAAATTACAAAGAGAGTATACCGCAGGTTAGGGGAAGTAGACAAGGAAATAAGGAAACAAGTTTCCCTGTCTACTTGTCTCCTTGTTTCCCTGTCTACTTATCTACTATCTGCTGAATCTCGCCGTTGATCTCTAACCCGGCGTGCCGACCGACGCCTTCAAAGATCACATTGCCCGATTGATCGATCAACTTCACCGCGATGGTGGCCGTCAGACTTTCGGTCACACGCTGCAGCATGTCGGTGCGATAGGGCGCGTGGAGCAAGCCGCCCTCACTGCGAGCCGCATCCACCTCAAGGCGATGGTGCTTGTCCTCCACGCGCAAGACGACATGCGTGTCCGTCAACTTGAGACTCGTGATCGTCGCGCCGGTGTACGTGGCGAAACGATAGAGCTGTCGCTCATGCCACAGCCCGATGATGAAACCGCGAAACGACGTGCGCAGCCACGGAATTGTCGCGACAGAAACCGTCATCGAGGTGCCCACATGATCGAAATGATTGCTCTGCCCCCACACCCAAGCCTGCGGAAACGCCCTGCCCCAATCCTTCTCCATGTAGCCGCGCCCGCCGTCGAAGTTGATCGACTCGCCGTTCATCATCAACGAGCCGCGCAGCGCGTGATCGAAGCCCAGCACGCCGTGATAGCATTCCATGAACGGGGCAAACGAATACGGCCCCATGATGCCCGGCGAGGTCGGCGTCACCGGCCACGGCGTCACGCCGTCAAAGTGAAGTTCACCGCGCAAGGAACGATCGGTATCGTCGAGGTCCAATTGGATTCGATCGAGGTAGAAACGATTCGGCCCGACGCGCAGATCGAGTTCATATTTGGACGCCCAGAACCGATCGAGCGGATAGCGGTGATACGTGGAGTGGCCGGTTGCGCCGTCGAGCACTTGCACAAAGCAGTGCGAAGCGGAGGCGTCTTTGCCCAGAAACACGCCGGGGATTATGGCGTGGACGTGGCTTTCGGCCGCATCGACCAGCTTGTAATACCAGCCTTCAAAAAAGTTGCGCCGCTGGCCGTGGCCGTGATACATGGCCGGTCGCCAGACGGCGCGCAAATTTGCCAACATGTTCGCCCCCGCGAGGTGCGTAATCGGTAAGCGGCCAACTGGTAATCGGTCAACCAGTTACCAGTCAACCAGTTACCAGTCACTTTGCCGCGGCCGCGGCCGATTTAGTCGGCGGCGCCATTTCCACCAGCACCGGCGGTGCGATCTGGCGCTGCCAGATCGCCTTCGCCATGGTCTCCATCGCGACGGCTGACGGCGAGGCCGCATCCAGTTGAAAGATCGACACGCCCTTGATCAGCGCCAATCGCATTTTGGGATCATCGGGGATGGCGTAGACGCGCGTCAATTTCAGCGCCCTTTCAATTTGCAGCGCCGGAATCGCCCCGGGCATCGTAGCGCGATTGATCACCAGCGCAATCTGATCCGGCTTGAGGCCCACATCCGGCGCCAGTTCCAGGAACATCTTGGCATTCTTCACCGACGGCAGATCGGGCGTAATGACCAGCAGGACATCGGTGGCCGCTTCGACTAGCGCCAGGTTGTGATCGGTCAGATAGCTGGCCGTGTCCACGACCACCGCCCGCGTCTGCGTCTTCACCGCCCGCACCACCTGGATCATCATATTGCCCGTAATCAATTCGCTGAGTTCAGGTTTCTGAGGCGCAAACAGCACATTGATACCCGACGAGTGCGCCTGCAAAATTGACGGCAGCAACGCCGGATCAGGCCGGCTGCTGGCGATGAGTTCTGTCAGTGTGGCGGCCGGCCGGATGTTGAGATCGATCGGCAGGTCGCCCATCTGCAGATCGGCGTCCAGCAGCGTCACGCTGTCCAGATCGCGCCGCAGCGCCGCGGCCAGATTAATCGCCATCGCCGTCTTGCCCGTGCCGCCTTTAGGGCTATAGACCATCAGGACCGGTGTCGTCGCGCCATTGATGGGCGCGGTACTGGCCGCGACCACCGCCACTTCGGTGGGCTGGAGCGAACGATCGGCAAGTTCCAGTTTCTGGTAGATGGGCCGCCCAATGTCATACACCCGCCGGATACAGTTCACCAACTCATCGGCGCTGAACGGCTTGGTCTGATAGTCACGCGCCCCGGCCAGCATCGCCGCGCGCATATAATCGGTTTCAAACTGCACGGACATGATGATGATCTGGCTGTAGGGTGCGCGCACTACCATCTCGCGCGTGGCTTGAATGCCGTCCATATCCGGCATGTTGATATCCATCAACACGATATGCGGGCGCAGGTTAATGGCTTCATCCACCGCTTGTTTGCCGTTAAACGCCTGCCCCACCACTTCCATGTCCGGCTCAAACGCAATCAAGCGCGACACATTGTCGCGCGTGTCCTTGTTGTCGTCCACCACCAGAATGCGAATCTTGCCGTGTTCGGCCGAGGCGCGCGATCCGCTGCGCGGGCTAAGCGGCGCAACATTGATCGGCTTGAGCGGCCCTTCGATTTTCGAAACCGGGGTTTCCGGTGCGGGTTTGGGGGACGGCGCTTCGGCGGCGGGCGTAGCGATTACCCGCTTGGTGCCACCCAGCGTCTCCAACAATTGCTCGTCTTCAGCCGACAGGGTCGTCGGTACCGGCGCAACCTTGCCCCGGCCCTTAGTGCGTGGCGCTTTAGGCGTGCGCCGTCGCCGCCGAAGCGAGATCGCGCTCAAGACGACCAGCAGCACCACGCTTACCACCAAAGCGATAATCAGTATGGGATCCATGCCAGACCTCGTCGCAGACACGCCAACTCAACCGATAGGCTCGGTGCAGTGTACTTGATGTTAGCGATCTGTCGTAGAGGATTTTATCACACTGGCGGCTTCAAGGGTAACGAGGGAGTCTTGCGCGATACGCGCCTCAGCGGAAGTCAGCGGCTCGATCGAATAACGCGCCCGTTCGTAAACGTCCGTGAGCGCGGTGAGCGCGTCACGCCG
>JACRBO010000741.1 GCA_016219235.1 Chloroflexota bacterium | reverse complement strand
GCATGATGCCCCAGGCAAAGGCCACGCCGATCAGAAACAGAATCGTCGCGCCCGGTACGACCAATCGCACGTAGCGCTTTTCCTTTTTCTCCAGGCCCGGCGCAATAAACGACCAGAGCAGATAGACAAAGATCGGCATGGTGATCACCGCGCCCGACATGATCGACACCCGCAGATAGATCGAAATGTTTTCGGTCGGATCGATCGTTTGCAGGGTGGCGCCGTACGGCGCGATCAGGAATTGCAGAATTTGCGGCGTAAAGATCGCGGCGATGACGGTGCCGATCAACAGTGCGAAGACCGACTTGATCAAAACGTTGCGCAGCTCGACGAGGTGTTCGAGCAGCGGCATGGTTTTCTCGCTCACGATGCTTGATTCTCCGCGCGATAATCGATAATGTCGGAGTCGTCGGCCGGGGCGGGCGTGGGCAGTGTCGGTGCAACTGACGGGGCCGAATCAGTCGCAGGTTGAACCGGTGTGGCGCCCGCAGGCGTGGCCGCTTTCGGTGGATGAATCGTTTCGGTGCCGGTGACCAGGCCGCGCGTCACGTCGGTTAGATCGCGCTTGATGTTGCGCAGTTCGGCCTGCACCGCTGAAATCTCGCCGGTAATGTCTTTTATCTCCGCGCCGTAGTCTTTGGTCAGCTGCTGCGACATTTGCCGCAATTGCCGCACCATGCGGCCCAGCCAGCGCATCGCGCCCGGAATCCGTTCCGGCCCCAGCACGATAAACGCCACCAGCGCGATCAACACTAATTCAAACGGTCCAACGCCAAAAATCTCCATGGCTGTATCAGTGCGAACCGGCGTGCTCGCCGTCAACCGGATGGGTAAACGCCCCCAGCACACCATTGATAAAGCGCGGCGCGCTGTCGGCTCCATAGGCTTTGGCCATTTCGACGGCTTCGTTGATGGCGACCTTCAGCGGCGTGATGCGGGCGATGTCAAATTCGTAGATGGCGATGCGCAGCACGTTCCGATCGATCACGGCCATCTGATCGATCGGCCATTCCGGCGCGTAGCGGTGAATCAACCGATCGAGTTCGGCGCGATGCTGCCAGACGCCCGTCACGAGTTGGCGCACAAAGGCAGCGGCATCATCGGCCAGCTTCTCATCGGCCAAGCGATACGTCAGGACCGTCCCCTGCTCATGGCCGGTCGAGTCCAACTCGTATAAGACTTTCAGCGCCACACTGCGCGCGCGACGACGATTCTTCACAGGACCTGCTTATTCATGGACTTTGTAGCTGGCGAATGAATTCGCGTCTACGGCTACACAAAGCCGACCTGCGTCGGCTGGGTCTAGTCGGCGCAGGCCGACTTCGTGTGGTTGTTGCTGCGATTTTAATCGCCAATACGGGAAGCGCACTTCTCAGGCGGCTTTGGCCGGGGCCGCGTCTGGTGTATACGCCACATCCTGAATGTGCACGTTGACGGCTTCAACTTCCATGCCGACGATTTCCTTGATCGAGCGTTCGACATCGTGCTGGATTTTTTGGCCGACTTCATAGAAGTTGGTCTCCGGCTTGACGATGACAAAAATGTCGGCCTTCACGCGGCCTTCGGCCACGCGCACGTTCACGCCGCCGGGCGGCTGCAACAGCTGCCCGCTGGCGCCCAGCCGCGCCACGCCCGGCACATTCAGAGTCGTCAACCGCGCGATCGTGCTGAGGACATTCGTCGCAATCGTAATGGTGCCGTGCGATTCTTCGTGCATTGTTTGCTCCATTATTGCATCACCATGCCGCCGTCCACACTCAACACCTGGCCGGTGATGAACGCGGCGTCATCGGAAGCGAGAAAAGCCACGGCGTACGCCACATCCTCGACCGTGCCCAGGCGACCCAACGGCGTCGCCTTAATCGCGTCTTCCTGGACTTTGCCCAGAATCTCGCTCGTCAGATCGGTTGGAATGAAACCCGGCGCGACGGCATTGACGGTGATGTTGCGCCCGCCCACTTCTTTAGCCAATGACTTGGTGAAACCGATCAGGCCCGCTTTAGAGGCTGAATAGTTGGTCTGGCCGCCATTGCCCGATAGACCCGACACCGACGTAATGTTCACCATCCGACCGTACTTCTGGCGCATCATCGGCTTGAGGGCGGCCTTGCTGCAATTATACGCGCTCTTCAAATTGGTGGCGATGACCAGGTCCCAGTCGCTTTCGGGCATCATCGCTAATAGCATATCGCGTGTGGTGCCCGCATTGTTCACCAGAATGTCCAGCCGCCCGCCGAAGTCGATCGCTGCTTTGATGAGTTTCTGCGCGGCTTCCAGCTGGCTCACGTCGGCTTGTACGGCGATGGCGTCGCTACCGTTCTGCTTAATCAGCTGCACCACTTCATCGGCCGCAGCCGGGCGCGAGTTGTAATTGACCACGACCTTCGCGCCGCGCCGCGCCAATTCCAGCGCAATCCCGCGCCCGATGCCGCGCGCTCCCCCGGTGACTACGGCCACTTTGCCTGTTAATTGCATGTCAGCCTCCCGTGTTGAATGCACAATGCTCAATTGCCATTAACGTTCCAGCTTTGCTCATTGTT
>JACRBO010000731.1 GCA_016219235.1 Chloroflexota bacterium | reverse complement strand
GGACAAAGGCCTGGTGGGCATGAAAGTGGGCGGCAAACGGACGCTCACCATTCCACCGGAACTGGGTTATGGTCCGCAGGGCACCGGGCCGATTCCGCCCAATGCCACGTTGATTTTTGAAGTTGATCTGCTTGACGTGAAATGATTTCAAACCGCACGATAAGGATGGAGAAGAATGAAACGCAGTCTATGGGTTCTGGCAGTGGCAGTGTTGATGTTGGGCCTGGTCGCCTGTGGAACAGCGGCCGCGCCCGCGAGCAATGATACCCCGACGACGACAGCCTCCGGCTTGAAGTATGTCGATCTGGTAGTCGGCGCCGGCGACTCGCCCGCCGTAACCGATCTGGTCACCGTACACTACACAGGCACGCTGGACAATGGCACGGTGTTTGATGCGTCCCGGCAGCACGGCGGCCCGGCCAGCTTCCCGCTGAACCGTGTCATCAAGGGCTGGACGGAAGGCGTCAGCACGATGAAAGTGGGCGGCACGCGTAAGTTGATCATTCCGGCCGATCTGGCCTATGGCGCGCAGGGCGCGGGCAACGGCGTCATTCCGCCCAATGCCACGCTGACGTTCATCGTGGAACTGCTGGAGGTGCCCAAGGTGAAGATTGAAGACACACAGGTGGGCACGGGCGCAGCGGCGAAAGCCGGCGATCAAATCGTGGTCAATTACACCGGCAAATTGACCGACGGCACTGTGTTCGATTCCTCGGTAGGCAAGACGCCGTTTGAGTTTGCGCTAGGCACCGGGCAAGTGATCCCTGGTTGGGATCAGGGCTTGCTGGGCATGCAGGTCGGCGGCAAGCGCACGCTGACCATTCCGCCATCGCTGGCCTATGGCGAGCAAGGCGCCGGCAGTTCCATTCCGCCCAACGCCACGCTCATCTTCGAGGTCGAACTGCTCAGCATCAAGTAGCCGCGAATCGATCGGGCGCAGCAGACGTCCGATTGAAAGCAGAGCGGGCTCCCACGCCCGCGTATCCGGCGGCGTGGGAGCCGCCTCTGTTGATAGCCGTGACTATTCAACCCTGGTTTCAGACCGATGCTGAAATCAGGGTTCGATTTTTCTCGATGAACGATCCATCGCCAACGGACATCGTCAGCGCACTTCGCCACAGCCCGATCGGCCTGTGTGCGGCCTGTCGGCACGCGCGCGTCACCGGCAACACGCGCGGCAGCCGCTTCTATTTGTGCCAACTGGCCGAGAGCGACTCACGCTTTGCCAAATATCCGCGCCTGCCCGTGCGCCAGTGCGGCGGCTTTGAACTGAAGCCAGCCAGCGAGGAAGCATGATCGCCGCCATCGTCCTGGCCGCCGGGCAATCGCGCCGCATGGGGCAAAACAAGTTGTTCTTGCCGTATGGCGAATCAACCGTGATTGACACGATCATCACCGAACTGATCGCCTGCGACGGAGTGCGCGACATCGTCGTCGTCACCGGCCATCAGGCCGATCGGCTGGTCGTGCATCTGGCAACCTATCCCGTGCGCTGTGTCTTCAATCCCGCTTATGCTCGGGCTGAGATGCTCGTTTCGATTCAGACCGGTCTGCGCGCCCTGCCCGATGAAGTCACGGCGGCCTTAATCGTCCTCGGCGATCAACCTCGGCTCCGGCGACAGATCGTGCAGCGCGTGATTGAGGCTGCCGAACCCGACACGTTGATTGTTCCCTCCTATGAAATGAAACGCGGCCACCCGATCCTGATCCCGCGATCGATGTGGCCGTCCATTCTGGCGCTGCTGCCGGAAGCCTCGCTGCGTGACGTGATCCGCGCCCACGCCGATCACATCCGCTACATCACCTTCGACGACGACAGCGTGTTGCGCGACATCGACACGCCCGAAGATTATCAGAACATCATTCGCTGAGAGGCCATTGGCTGTAAGCCGACGGCTACTCACAACCCAGCCCGCGACGCGGGCTTTCCAGCACTTGCCGTCGATTTTCAATCGATGGCAAAACGCCCCTCAGAACACAAACGCCTTCCACTGCGCCGAAGTCGAGGGCGGAACCTCCGTCTCGCTCAAGCCCACGGTATTATCGTACAGCACGCGCAAACCAATCTCGCGCGAGAGTGGAAACACCGGCGACAACGCCGCAATCTGATCTGCATCGAAAAACTCCGTCGCGCTGATTTCGTAATCATCGGCCTGCGGCTCGCCGGACACCAGTTCGCAGCGAAAGATCACCAGCACGCCACCGCCCGCCTCGCCCCAGCGCGAGCGCACGCCTACCACACCCAGCACCCGTGCTTCGATGCCAGTCTCTTCGCGCAATTCGCGGATGACGGCCTCATCCAGCGTTTCGGTGTGTTCGGCATAGCCGCCGGGCAGCGTCCACGTGCCTTTGTTCGGTTCGTAGTTGCGACGCACGTACAACACTTTGCCATCGCGCACGACCGCGCCGGTGACGCCGACGTCCCATTGCTTGCTTAAATCTCTGCTCATAGAATGCTCGCGTGATGCGTGGTCCGTGTCGCGTGAAAGCCGATTACCATACCCGGCAAACCAAACCCTTCAGATATTCGGCTTCGGGGAAACTGAGCAAAACGGGATGATCGCTGGCTTGCGATAGACGCTCGACGATCTGCACGTCGCGGCCCGCATCGACCGCTGCGCCAAACACGATCTTCTGGAAGAGATCAGCCGAGACCAAACCGGAGCACGAGAAGGTGATCAAGTAGCCGCCCGGTTTGAGCAGCTGCATCGACACCAGATTTAAGTCTTTGTACGCCCGCGCCGCCCGATCGACCTGCGCCTGCGATTGCGCCAATTTCGGCGGATCGGCAATGATCACGTCAAAGGTGCGATGATCGGCCCGGAGTTTGCGCAGATACGAAAACACATCGGCTTCGACAAATGCGGTGTCATCGACGGCAAAGCCATTGAGTCGCAAATTCTCTTTCGCTAACTCCAGTACATCCGCCGACGAATCGACATTCAACACCGAGCGCGCTCCGGCGCTCAACGCTGCGACGGTGAAACCGCCCGTGTAGCAAAACAGATTCAACACGTCGGCGTCGCGCACGTAGGCTTTGGCCTTCTGTCGGTTGTCGCGTTGATCGAGATAGAAGCCGGTCTTGTGGCCGTGCCGCACATCCACCCACAGGCGATGACCGTTCTCTTCAATCTCAATTCGATCGGGTGGCTCTTCGCCCAGCAGCAAGCCCGAACTGGCAAGCAGGCCTTCCTTCTCGCGCACGTCCACATCGCTGCGTTCGTAGATGCCGCGCGGTTTTACGATGTCCAATAATTGCCGGGAAATCAAGGCTTTTTGCTGTTCGATGCCCAGCGTCAGCGATTGCACTACCAGCCACTCGCCGTATTGATCGACGATGAAGCCAGGCAGCCCGTCCGACTCCGCGTTGATCAACCGTCGCGCCGGGCCGTTAGGGCGCGCACTGACCGATCGGGTTAACCGATGCGCCCAGAATGATTCATCTATCGCCTCCGCTTGATCCCACGTCAACAAGCGCACCACGATTTGTGATCGACGATTGAGATAACCCCGCGCCAGAAATTCGCCGCGTGAAGTGACAACCTCAATGATGTCGCCATCGACCGCTTCTTTGTCGATGTGTTCAATCGCGCCGGAAAATAGCCACGGATGCCGCTGGCGAATTGGTTTTTCACGCCCGGTCTTGATCACCCCACGTGCTGTCATTATCACCCCGTATTAACGTCATTCCCGCGCGCTTCAGGCGGGAATCCAGTCACACCTGAACATGGCGTGTCAGTCGCCTATCTGGATGCCCGACGGAAACACTCGGGCATGACGTTCGAGCCGGCCACGCTTCACGCACAAACTGGCGCGCGGCAAGTTGTGTCGCGCGCCAGCGATTGTTTTGATGAGACGGTCTACGTGACCGTCATTGCGAGCGCTTTTCGCGAAGCAATCTAATACTGTCCGTACCGAGATTGCTTCGTCGCAAACAACGCTCCTCGCAATGACGAAAACAATGTC
>JACRBO010000730.1 GCA_016219235.1 Chloroflexota bacterium | reverse complement strand
GGTGGCGGTGCTGGATGGGGTGCAGACGTACAACAATCTGGCGGGCCAGCATAGCGAAGCGCCGCAAATCTACCCGCAGAATCCGCCGGTCGGTGGCGTGCACAGCGCGGCATGGCTAAACTGCGGCATCTACGATCAGCCGGTGAAGAACGAGAATGCCGTGCACTCGCTGGAACACGGCGCGGTGTGGATTACGTACCGGCCCGATCTGCCGCAGGACGCCGTCAATCGTCTGCGCGATCTGACTCGCGGCCAGACGCATGTGCTGGTGTCGCCGTACCTGGATTTGCCCAAGCCCGTGGTGGCTTCAGCCTGGGGCTTGCAGCTGCCTTTAGATGACGTCAACGACGCGCGGCTGTCGCTGTTCGTCTCGCGCTACGCAGCCGGTCCGCAGACGCCGGAGCCGGGGGCGTTGTGCAGCGGCGGGGTGGGCACGCCGATTTCGTAGGAGAGGCAAGAAGCAGGATGCGAGATGCACACTCGTCAGCTCGATCGGTCGGGCTGGCGAGTCTTGATTGTTGCGCCTGATCGATCGGGTTGGCGCAGTTCACCGCGCGCCAGCAGCAGCACCGCGATTAAGATCAACGCGCCGCCGATCAGGGATTCAGGTGTCAGCACTTCGCTAAAGAGCAGGGCGGCCAGCAACACCGTGACGATCGGTTCGACGGTGGACAACATCGAGGCGTTAGTGGGGCCGATACGGCGCAAGCCCGCGAGAAAGGTGACGACGGGGATGACGGTGGCGATCAATACGATGGCGATCACGGCGGCCCAGCCCGCGCCCGATTGGGGCAGCTGCGGCCCGCGCGCGATGGCTAAGGTGCTGTACACCGCGCCCGCCGAGGCGAAGATCACCGTGGAAGATTGAAAGGCCGAGACCTGCTTCATTACACCCGTGCCCACGATGATGTACACGGAATAGATGGCGGCGGCCGCAATCGCCAGCAGAATGCCCGTCCATTCGCCGCCCTGCGGATTGGCCGTTAGCGCTGCGCCGAAGGTGGCTAAAGCCAGAGCCGCGATCTTGATCGGCGTGAATTTTTCTTTCAGAAAGATCGCGGACAGGATCGCGACGAACACGGGATACAGATACAGCAACAACGCGACCAGTCCCGCTGAAGCAAATCGCGTGGCGGTGAGATACGAAAACGATTGACCCACGTAGCCCAACGCGCCCATGCCGATGAGGCGTACCAACGTCGAGCCGCGCGGCCACGCTTCATGGCGCACGGCCAGCAGGCCTGCCATCAGCAGTGCGGCGAAGGTAAAGCGCAACGCGAGTATCGTGAATGTGTCCAGGCCGTCCGCATAAGCATAGCGGCCAAGAATCGCAAGGGTGCCAAACGATGCGGCGGAGACGATGATGAGTAGTGCGCCGATGAGTCGATTCATGGGCGCTATTGTACCGCGATGCGGGTCTATCTGGCGAATCCCGTCATCATTCCCCGATCAACGCCCGCAACTGCGCGATGACGTGATAGGCCGCGCGCGGTGACCGGTCAGGCTCGATGATGCTGAAGCCGCGCATCTCGTCGGTGCCGCCCGTGTAGCTGAGGTTCCAGACGGTGAACGTTGTGACCCACGGCCACTCGGCGCGCACGCGCTGAAGTGCCCCTAACAAATAGTCGGCTTGCTCTTGCGGCGACACGTGCGGATGTAAACCCGGCTGAATGGTGTAACCCAACTCCGTAATCCAGACTGGTTGAGTGGCGTTGGCCTTGAGCAGAATGTCTCGCAGATCGATCAACCGCGCCAGGTTGAGGCCGGCGTGTTCACCGTGTGGATCGTTCGGCGGCAGGCCGTAGCCGTAGTCGTGCGCGGCGAAGATGTCGAAGCAGCGCGCCGCGCCCGTCTGCAGCATCTGCTGCAAGAACGCGCGATCATCCATAGCACGATACGAGAATTCATTGGTCGGGGCAAGCCCGGCGACGATCACTTTCGCTTCGGGATCGATGCCGCGCACACGATCAAACGCGGCGCATAACAGTTCTGCATACTGTTGCGGGTCCGCGACCCAGCCGCCCCATTCTTCCGCCAGATTCGGCTCGTTGTGGATGATGTAGCCTGTCACATAGCCGCGATAGCGCGCGGCTACCGCCTCGACGAAATCGAGATAGGCGCTCGTATTAAACGGTGGCTGTTCGGGATCAGCGCGGGTAGCCCAGAAGGGCGGCATGTCGAGGCGCACCACCAGATCGAGTTGATGTGTCTCTGCCACGCGCACCATATCGTCGGCGGCCTGCCATGCAAAGTAATCTGGCCGGGGTTGCAGATCGCGCCACGGAAAGACTTGCACGATCGTGTCGAAGCCCGCTTGCACGGCCAACTGCGCGATGGGTACATCGAGGAACAGCGTGTGCGCGGCAAGCCGGAAAGATCGATCGAGGCGCGATCGGGCCGCGGGCAGATCGGGTTCGGGTGGATCGTGATCGATGTGCGGTTGCGGCGCACACCCGATCAGCAAGGCGATTGCGATCAGACTGCATAAGCAAATGAACTTCATCGCACTGCATCATGCGCCGGATCGTACACGGCGATGCCGCGCTCGCTCGCGAACCATAAGCGGCCATCGGGCGCGGCCGTGAGGGCGTTGATCAGGCCGATCTCGGACGCGAGCATGGGCTGCCAGCGTGTGCCGTCAAAGCGCAACAGTTCAGCCTGCTTCGACAACCAGAATTGCCCGGACGGATCGCTCAGTAGATTGAAGTAAGTGTTTGCATCAACTACCTTGTCTATTGGATTCCGCCCGTCCGGCCGATAATGCCACAGTTCGCCGGTGTAACGTGAGCCTACCCACGCGCCACCACGCTGATCGGTGATCGCGATTACATCGCCAGAGCGATCAATCGAGGCGAGGGTCGTCCACTCACCGCCGGGTGCATGCGCCAGCAGTTGACCGTCGCCGGTCAGGGCGAGCACGGTCCCATCGGTACCGACCGCGAGTTGATCGATGTATTGATTAACCTGGTGGCCTTGCCATTCATTCGTCGCGACATGATATTGCCACACGCCGCAGCGATAGCCGATCGACCACAGGTCGCCGCTCTGATCGACCTGCAGCGGCCCCAGACCACAGCCCGAATCGGCGGGCAGACTGGCCAGTGAGGTGACGGTCACGCCGTCGTAGCGCAGCAGATCGAAACCGTGAGTCAACCACAGGCCGCCCTCACGCGCGGCGACGAGGCCGATCGCCGATGAATTGTTCAATACGCCGCCGAGGTGAGTATCCGGCTCGATCGACCAGCGCTGACCGTCGGCGCTCAGGAGTTGCAGGCCGCGTTCGGTAGCCGCCCAGACTACGCCGTTCGCATCAACGGCAATAGCTCTGGGCGTGTATAACGTGCGCTTTTCAAGACCGATCGGGGTGTGCTGCAAGTTGCCCGCGGTGGCGTAAAACAGGCCCTCGGTGGTGGCCGCCCACACGCCGCCGCGCGGATCAGCGACGAGGCGGCTGCCGGGGGGAATGGGCAATTGCGAAATGAGTGACCCAGCGGCGTTAAGATGCTGCAACCGATCGGCGTTGAGCCACCACACGCTTTGATCGACATCGACGGCGAGCGGCCCAAATTGGGCGCGTTGCTCAAAGACCTTCAAGGCGGTCATCAAGTTCTGGCACTCGTCAGGCGTGCGATAGGCAAAGTTGTATTCACTGTACGCGAGCCAGCCTGTGCAACTGCGCGAATCGTGATAAACACCCGAGACGGGTGTAACGGCCAGCCACGGTCCAGCGCGCGGCGGCTCGTGACCGGGCAGGTGAATCGTTAGCACGCCGCGTGAGACGCCGGAGAACAACCACAGATCGCCGGTGTCGTCGATGCCCAGCGCATATACGCTGGGTGGATAGAGTAGGCCGTAGGTTGGACTGACGGTGAAGCGGCTCCAGGCCTGCCCGTCGAAGAACAGCATGCCCAGATCGCTCACTGCGATGGCGCGACCGTTTTCGATCGGCAGAATCCGGTACACCCTGCCTGGTGTTTCGTCAGTCGTGTAAGCGTGCGTCACCAGATCGATCCGCGCGATGCCGAACGAAGTAGCTGCCCACAGAGTGTCGTCGCCGAAAACCACATCGAACACGCCCTGCGGATAGGTCGCTGCCTGCCACACTTGCCACGCACCAGTTGACACAGGTGCGTCTGACGTTGGGGCGGCGGTTGGTGCAGTGACGACAGTCGGGGTGGCCGAACTGAGTGGTGACGGCGGCGAGGCCGGCGGTGGGGCCGGCAGCGGTGCTTGACAGGCGATCAGCCACAATCCGGCGATGAGCAAGACGACAAATCTACGCAGCATGAGCAAACCTCCTGAAGCCTAGACGCCCGATGAGCGGATCAAGTTCCAGCGGAACGTCAGCATAGTACCAGATTTGAGGCGTTGGCAGGCGGGTCAATCGAGGGCGTAACTTATGCTTGTGACGCGGGTTGTCATCAACGCGGTGTCAACCATTGGCTGGTCGCAAGACCCCTCGCGGTGTTTGGGACGACGGCGGACGGCATGGTATAGTACTGACATCGAGATCAAACTATGAGGAGCAGGGCATGAATTTACCGGTGATTATTCAAGGCGGCATGGGCGTGGCAATTTCCGATTGGAAGTTGGCCAAAGCCGTGTCGCAGTTGGGGCAAATGGGCGTGGTCTCGGGTACGGGCATCGCGCGGATCGTGGCAGGCCGCTTGTCGGATGGCGATCTGGCCGGTCACATGCGGCGGGCGCTGGCGAAGTTCCCGCTGCCGGACGTGGTGCAGCACGCCCTTGATCGCTATTACGTACCCGGCGGCAAGCGGGCCGATGAGCCGTATACCATTCCGCTGTCGCATACGGCGCGCCCGCCCAAATCGCTGGATCAATTTACGGCGCTGTCCAACTTTGTCGAGGTGTTCCTGGCGAAGGAGAATCATTCCGGTCTGGTGGGCATCAATTTGCTGGAGAAGGTGCAGATGCCGACGCTGGCCTCGCTGTATGGCGCGATGCTGGCGGGTGTGGACTACGTGTTGATGGGCGCGGGCATCCCCACGCAGATCGCCAAGATTCTGGATAAGTTGGCGAATCACGAAGCCGTGTCCTATCGGCTGGATGTGCATGGTGCGGGGCCGGATGATGATGTGCGCATTCACTTCGATCCGGCGACGGTCTTTCCGGGGCTGGCGGAGATCATCGGGAAGTTGAAGCGTCCCAAGTTTTTGCCCATCATTTCATCCGTCGTACTGGCGCAGGCGTTGATCAAGCGCAGCGAGAGCGAACTGAACGGCTTCATCATCGAAGGACCGACGGCGGGCGGGCACAATGCGCCCCCGCGCGGCGCGTTGAAGTTGAACGAGAAGGGTGAGCCGATCTATGGCGAGAAAGACGCCGTCGATCTGGAGAAGATGAAACTGCTGGGTCTGCCGTTCTGGCTGGCGGGCGGCTATGGCACACCGGAGCAAGTACAACATGCGTTGGACGCGGGCGCGGCCGGAGTGCAGGTGGGCACGGCCTTTGCGCTGTGCGACGAGTCCGGCCTGGACGCGGAGTTGAAGACGCGGCTACTGCGGCAAGTGCTGGACGAAAACGCGGAGGTTTTCACCAGTCCAACGGTGTCACCCACGGGCTTTCCGTTCAAGGTGGCCCAATTGGCAGGAACGCTATCGGAACAGGCCGTCTACGATGCCCGTCATCGCATTTGTGATATGGGCGGCCTGCGCGTGCTCTACAAACGCGAGGATGGTTCACTGGGCTATCGGTGCGCGGCTGAGCCGGTGGACGATTACGTGAAGAAGGGCGGCAAGATCGAGGATACGGTGGGCCGATCGTGCCTGTGCAACAACCTGGCCGCGACGGCGGGCTTCCCGCAGGTGCGCAAAGATGGCTATGTGGAAAAGCCCATCATCACGGCGGGCGATGATCTGGCGGCGTCGGGCCGTTACGTGCGCGCCGGCAAACTGACGTATTCGGCCAAGGATGTGATCGATTATTTGTTGAGCGGGCTGAAGCCGGGGCAGGCGACGGGGACGGCGTAACGAAGAAACAGATGCACGATGCAAGATGCAAACACGCCAGTTCGAGCGATCGGGCTGGCGTGTTTTGATTCGAACGGGTGAGGGCGTCAGGCGGTCGGTGTGGGCAGGGTTACATGCACGGTCGTTTGCTGGCCGGGTCGGCTGTCGATGCTCAACTTGCCGCCGTACAGTTCAACCAGACGCCGGGCAATGGTCAGGCCCAGGCCAGAGCCTTGCTGCTCATGGAGTTTGCGCTCGAATTGCATGTAAGCG
>JACRBO010000726.1 GCA_016219235.1 Chloroflexota bacterium | reverse complement strand
TTCGTCCATGAAACTGCCGATCGGTTTGGTGGGATTCTTGAAGGCCGGGTCTTCGCGATCGACCAGCACTTGCGTGATGACCGTCGCCACGTTCTTGTTGATCTTGCGCTGGAACAGCCAGTTTTGCAGCGTTTGCTGCAAAGCATAGCCGATCGCGCCCTGGCTGTCCGCGCCGCACACGTCCAGCGGGACTTCGTGCATGCCTTCGGCTTTGTGGGCGATTTCGGAGCGGCGCAGGATGAAGCCCACCTGCGGCCCGTTGCCGTGCCCGATCGCGACATCCCAGCCCGCCTCGATCATATCGGCGATGTGGTAAGTCGTCTCCTTCGAGGCTGCGTATTGATCCTCGACCGATTGGTGCTGCTTGTCCTTGATGAGCGAGTTGCCGCCAATGGCGACGACAGCGACTTTTTTAGAAGTTGTCATTCGTTATGCTCCTTGGGTGGGTGGGGGGAAAGGTAGATTGGTAAACAAGTAGGCAAGTAGATAAGTAGACAAGGCTAGGCCGCAGGCGGTTCGGCTGGCGGCAGGTTGTGATCGGTCGCGTCGGCGATGAAACGATCGCCATATTGCGTGCGGCCTTGCTGCTGTTTCCAGACGAAGTTGATGTAACCGTTCAGCGTGCGTTCGGCTTCACGGCCCAGATCGTAGAGGGCCTGATGTTGCTCGCCAGTCGTGTACTTCAAATCGTGCGCGGTAAGGACATGATTGATCGTTTCGGTCAACGAGCCGCGCGCGAAATAGAAGAAACGTAGACTGTCGAGATAATGATAACGCCCGTAGCCCTCGGCGATGTTCGCCATCACACTCTTCGACGAGCGGCGAATCTGCTGAACAAGATCGTGCCGTTCATACGCCGGCAGGCGATTGGCAAGCTCGTGGCAATCGATCATCAGGCGGCGGGCCAGCTGCCACGCCTTCAAATCTTCAAAGCCCTTATTCGCTTCCTCACCCATCTTGCTCTGCGTCTTCATCGCGCACTCCTTGTGAAAGGAAATAGGGAAACAAGTAGACAGGTAGACAAGTAGACAGGTAGACAAGTAGACAGGTAGACAAGTAGGCAAGTAGGCAAGTAGACAAGGGATGCCCCTTGTTTCCTTGCTTCCTTGTCTACTCTCCTACCCCATCGTCAACGCCATCACGGCCTTCTGCGCGTGCAGGCGATTTTCGGCCTCGTCGTACACCACCGAGTTCGGGCCGTCGATCACGGCGTCGGTGACTTCGATGTTGCGATCGGCGGGCAGCGGATGCATGTAGATCGCATCGGCCTTCGCCAGCGCCATCTTGCGCTCGTCGGTGATCCAGCTCTTGAAGGAGTCTTGCAATTTCTTGCCCTCGGCCTTATCGGCGGTGGTCAGCAGCGGCCCCCACGACTTGGCATAGACGATGTCGGCGTCCTTGAAGCCGTCTTCCATGCTGTTGGTGATCTCGAAGCCTGTGCCATATTTCTTCGCCTGCTCCTGCGCCTGACCCACGATGTCGGGCATCAGTTCGAAGCCGGGCGGATAAGCCAGCGTCACGTCGAGGCCGAAACGCGGCATCTGCAGGATCAGCGATTGCGGCACCGAAATCGGCTTGAGGTACGACTCGGCGTAGGCCCATGACACCACGATCTTCTTGCGGCGCAGATCGCGGCCCTTCTTTTCCCAGATCGTCATCAGGTCGGCCAAACACTGGAAGGGGTGATAGATGTCGCACTGCATGTTCAGCACCGGCACGCGCGAGGCTTTCGCCACGTCGTTGAGGTATTGATTCCCCTCTCGCCAATCGCAGTGGCGAATGGCGATGCCGTCGAAATAGCGCCCGAAAATCTCGCCGATTTCCTTGGGGGTATCGCCGTGCGAAATCTGCGTCGTGTTGGAATCGATGAACGCGCCGTGGCCGCCCAGCTGGGCGATGCCGGCTTCGAACGAGCCGCGGGTGCGCGTGCTGCTGAAGAAGAACAGCATCGCCAGCACCTTGTCGCGCAGGTACGGGTGGGGTTCATTCAGCGCGCGCTTGCGCTTCAAATCGAACGCCACATCCATGACAGTCTCGACTTCTTCCTTCGAGAAATCGAGGTCGCCGATGAGGTCTCGGCCGTGTAGAAATGTTTGCATGGGTAGTCTCCTTAGTGAAAGTAGATAAGGAAACAAGTAGGCAAGTAGACAAGGCGCACTCACCTTGTTTCCTTGTCAACTTATTTCCTTAATGATTTACTCCGTCGCTCC
Source organism: Chloroflexota bacterium (assembly GCA_016219235.1). The sequence continues at coordinate 4,426 of JACRBO010000726.1, read as the reverse complement.
CAGAATCAACGCCAACAACGCCATGCGCATTACGACACCGTTGAAGGCTTCCTGCCAGTAGCGCGACCAGCGGGTGATGTCCACGTCGACGGGAATTTCGTCCATGCGCGGCAGCGAGTGTAATAAGATCGCGTCGCTCTTGGCCTTAGTTTGAAGCAGTTCGCGGGTAATGCGATAGTTCGCGGGCGTCAGGGCTACTTCCTTGCCGCGCTCGTCACGGCTCTTGGTGTAATCGGGCTGCACCACGGGTTCGACCAGGATCACGTCGGCTTCGGCGATGGCCTGCTCGACGTGCTCGGCTTCCTTCCAGTTCACGCTGTACTGATCCAGTTCGGCCTTGAATTCGGGCAGCAGGCCCATATCGGGCGGGGCCACAAACGTGATCGGGCAATCGAACTGCGACAGCGCGTAACCCAGCGAGTGCATCGTGCGCATGCGCATATCGCCGACGGCCAGCCACTTCAGCCCGTCGAGGCGGCCCTTCTCGCGCAGCACGGTGTACAGGTCGGTCAGGATCTGCGTCGGGTGTTCGCCCCAGCCGTCGCCGCCGTTGATGATGGGCACGCTGGCCCACTTCGCGGCTTCGTGCGGCGCGCCCTGTTGGAAGTGGCGCATCACGATCACGTCACCGTAGAACTCCAGCATCTTCACCGTGTCCTTGATCGACTCCTGATAGAAGTCGCCGGCGCGCGTCATCTTGGCATCGCTGAAGCCGGTAACGTGCCCGCCCAGGCGGTGCATGGCGGCTTCGTGCGCCAGGCGCGTGCGGGTGCTGGGCTGATAGAACGCCGTCACCAGTGTCTTATTCTTTAACATATCGCTGTTCTGGCGATTGCGCGCGATCGGCTCCAGCCGCTCCGCGATCTCGAACACGCGGAAGAACTCTTGCCGCTCGAACTCTTTCAACGACAGAATGTCACGACCTGCAAAACTACGCATTGTGAAACCCTCCTGATGAGATTTCGATGGGATTTTCTGCCTGATGGGGCAGTGTGTGACCTAACGTGATTTTAGTTGCGCGTCGCCGTTGCCCTGGCTGACGCGACGCATGACGTGGAAGCGGAAGTGGCCAGGCACGAAGTAACTGATGGAGTAGTCGATGACGCCGCCCTCGCGCGTGAAGAGCTGCGCATCCAGCCGCAGCAGCGCCTCACCCGATTGCAGCTTGAGTTTCAAGGCGATCTCATCGTCGGCGCCGGCCGCGCAAATATCGGTGCGCGAGTAACTCAACACCGGGCTGCCGCGCTGCAAAAACAGATCGAGCACCGAGCCGTTGAAGCCGGCGGCCAGATCGGATTTGCGAAGATAGCGGGTGGGTACGACATCGATGAGGTACGCGACGGGGCGTTTGCCGGTGAGGATAACACGCGCGACTGAAACGACTAATTCTCCGGCGGTTATCTGCAGCCGATCGGCTTCTTCAGCCGTGGCGGCCCGTTCTTCGATCGCGGCCTTGTTCATGTGCGTCTCAAGCCCGATGCGCTGCGCCATCGTTTCCAGGCTTTCAAGTTCTTCGAGGCCGGTATCGATGACGGGCGGGCGCGGCACGACGAAGGTACCCACGCCGTGACGGCGCAGAATGTAACCCGCTTGCTCCAGCCGCGAGAGCGCCTCGCGGACGGTGGCGCGGCTGACGTTGAAGCGCTGGCTTAATTCCGCTTCCGACGGCAGACCGCCGCCTTCACGCGCGAGATCACCGGATTGAATACCGGCCAGGATTTCGTCGACAACTTGCTGGGCGAGGGAAGCACTCTTGCGAACCATAAGATGGCGCGACCGTGAGGAAAAGTTCAGACGATAGTCGTCAGACGACTAACATTCTAGCACCCATGCCAGGAAAGTCAATGGGCAAACGACACGGGCGGATGGTGACGTTTGGCAGGGGCCATGTGCTCATCAGGGAGCGCCAGCTCCCGGGGGAACGCGAAGCTGACCTTCGCGGTGAGCGGCCAACCCGACCGCGAGGCCGTAACAGCGCGGCCTCGCGGTCGGGCGCAGAAAACCGATCGGGTTACTTGAGATTGGCCGCAAAGTACGGGAACAACGCATAGAACAACGTCGAATCGACCACTTCTTGCAGCGGCACGTGCTCATCGATCATGTGCGCGGTCTTTTCATTACCTGGACCGAAGCCGACGGACGGAATGCCCGCCTTGCCCGCCCAGTACGTGCCGTTGGTCGAGAAGTCCCATGTGCCCAGTTCGCGCCTCTGGCCCCACAGCGCTTCCACCGTCTGCTGACCGGCCTCCACCAGCGGATGATCGGCTTCCAGAAACCACGGCGGGTAGAACTTGGACACCGGGAAGACGAAGCCCGTGTAAGACGGCGTGTCGTAGAACAGTTCTTCAACGTGGATTTCGTCTTGCAGATAGTCGGGAATCAGTCCCTTGATCTGCGCGATCACTTCGTCGCGCGGTTCGTTCGACGTGATGCGGCGGTCGATGTAGATCGTGAACTGATCGGGCACGGCGTTGAGCGAAGCCGTGCGCGCTGTGACGTCGGTCACCGCGATGGAGGGATAACCTTGCACCGGATGATGGCCCATGCCAAAACGCATCCGGCGATCCAGTTCGCGGATTTGTGCGATGATGGACATCATCTTGTATACGGCATTGTCGCCCAGATAGTGCGAGGCCGCGTGCGCCGAGCGGCCCTGCGCCGTAACTTTCAACTCAATGCGACCCTTGTGCCCGCGATAGACTTGCATCCGGGTCGGTTCGCCGATGACCACGTAATCCGGCTTGACGGCGGGGTCGGCTTCCGCAAACGAGTTCGGCCCGATGCCGTCGCACCATTCTTCCATGTTGCCAAAATAGTATGCTGTATAGCCTTCCAATAAGCCTAAATCGCGGGCCAGGGCCAGACCGTGCACCATGCCGGGCGTGCTGCCCTTCTCGTCACTCGCGCCGCGCGCATAAAACAGGCCGTTCTCGGTCTTGCCGATGAAGGGATCCCAGTCCCAGTCGTTGCGGTCGCCGATGCCGACCGTGTCGATGTGTGAATCGTACAGCAAAATCTTCGGGCCGTTGCCAATACGTCCGATGGTGTTGCCCATCTTATCGAACCGCACTTCGTCGAAACCCAGTTGACGCATCTCGGCCTGGATGCGCTCGCCAACCGGGCCGATGAGCGAATCCAGCGACGGGATGGCACAAATCTCTTTCAGAAAGTTGACGATCGTATCGTGGCGGGCGGTCACCTGGCTTTTCAACGCGGCGACCGTTTGCTCAAATGCTGGCGGCATGCTGCTCCTTGCTGGACTACTGAATTTGAGGGGTTGATTTCAGACGGCAGTCGTCTGACGACTAGTATTCTATAGCCGTCTCATTCAAAAGTCAAGCCTGAGGTTTGGGGGCGATGGGGATGTAAGGTACAATCGGGCGATTGGAGACTATGACTTCATCATCTGAAACGATTCTGCCTGAAATCCCGGCCAACCCGATGGTGCCCGCTGCGCCCGACGGCCCGGAAACCACCCAATCGGGCGCGGCCATCACGCGCGCCGCCAGCATCGTGTCGCTGGGCAATGTGCTGAGCAGCGGCCTGGGCCTGGTCCGCGAGACGGTAAAGAGCCATCTGTTTGGCGCGTCGGGTTCCGTCAGCGCCTACAACGTGGCCGCGTACGTGCCGTCGATGTTGTACGATTTGCTGGTGGGCGGGCTGGTCAGTTCGGCGCTGGTGCCGATGTTCAGCGAACTGGCCGCGAAAAAAGATCGCAGCGAGTTGTGGCGCTTGCTCAGCCTGCTGCTGTCGGTGGCAGTAGTGTTCCTGTCGCTGGCCGTGCTGGCGATTGAACTTTTTGCACCGCAAGTCGCTCGTTTCATGGCGGGCGGCTTCGACGAGCAGCTGCTACAGACCACGATCGATTTGATGCGCCTCACCGTCCCGGCGGTGCTGTTCCTGAGTTTATCGAGTGTCCTCTCGGGCGTGCTGTATGCGCTGAAACGCTTTGCTTTTCCGGCCTTTTCTGCCCCGCTGTACAACGCCTCGATGATCGTCGTCGCCATCATCCTGGCCGATCGCTTCGGCATCGCGGCGATGGCGCTGGGCCTGCTGACCGGCTCGATCTTGCAGGTGGCGTTTCAACTGCCCGCGCTGCGCGGCGCGGCCATCCGCTGGCACTTCGATCTTGGCGACCCCGCACTGCGCAAGATGCTGCGGCTGTACATCCCGGTGTTGGGCGGGTTGATCATCGGGCAGGTGGCGATTGCGCTGAGCCTGAACCTGGCCTCGCGCACGGGTGCGTCCGGCATCGCGCTGATGGACTATCCCACGCGGCTGATCCAGTTTCCGCTGGGGTTGATCGTCAGCGCGGTCTCGATCGCGATCCTGCCGTCGTTGTCGCGGCACGCGGCGTTGAACTCCACGGCGGACTTCAAAGCGACACTGGCGCAGGGCTTGCGACTGGTGCTGGTGCTCATCATCC
>JACRBO010000725.1 GCA_016219235.1 Chloroflexota bacterium | reverse complement strand
TCAGTTAGCGCGCGACGACTTCGGCATCGGCCCGGAGCAGACGATCTTTATCACGGTTAGCCGCCTCGCGCCGGAGAAGAACCTGAGCGCGTTTGCGGAAGCCTTGATTTGCGCGGTCAACGAGGGGGCGCAGGCGCATTGGCTGGTCCTGGGCGATGGCCCATCGCGCCCGATACTGGAAGCACAGGTGGCGCCCATTCGCGATCGGGTGCGATTCTTCGGCGCGATTCCCAATGCTCGCATAGGCTGGTATCTGACGATGTCCGATGTGTGCGCCATCTCATCACTCAGCGAAACAAATTGCATTTCAGCTATCGAAGGAATGGCGTGCGGGCTGCCCTATCTGGGCATGCAAGCCGATTGGTGGGAAGATTTTACCATCGGGCGCGGGCCTGAAGCGGGCTTGATCGCGCAGCGTTCGACGGAAGACCTGGCGTGCGCCATCCGCCGCCTGTGCGACAATCCGTCACTGCGCAGCCAAATGGGCGCGCAAGCCAAACGCCTGAGCCGCAAGTTTGACATCCGCACCATCACCGAACAGTGGCTTGCGCTGTATCACGAACTGGCGCAATCTCAAGCCAAGGACGAACCATGATCACCATTGAGTTTGCCCGCACCCTGTACCCCGCCGATGCCGATTCCGCCCATGACTTCGATCACGTTCTGCGGGTTGTCCAGCTTGCCGATCGGATTGCGCGGGCCGAGGGGGCGAATGTGGACATCGTGCGAGCAGCGGCGCTGTTGCACGACATCGGCCTGGATGAAGGCCGCGCCGGACATGAAACGTCGGCGGCCAATCGATCGAAGGACATCTTGCGCGAGCACGGCTACAATGAGCCCTTCGTCGAAGCCGTCGCACACGCCATCGAGTCGCACCGGTTCCGATCGGGACCCACACCTCAAACGCTGGAAGCCAAAGTGTTGTTTGACGCGGATAAGCTGGACTCGATCGGCGCGATTGGTGTGGCACGCGCGGTGGCTTTCGGTGCACATCGCGGCCAGAAATTGTGGGCCGCTGTGCCCGTCGATTACACCGATCCGATGGACGGGCGCGAAGCCGATCCCAATCAGCACACCTCAGTGCATGAGTTCCATGTCAAGCTCAAGAAGATCAAAGACCGCATGCACACGCCCGCCGGCCGCGCCATCGCCGCCGAACGCCACGCCTATATGGTCGGGTTTTACGAGCAGCTGGATCGGGAAGTAAATGGTGATGCATGATACGCTGTGTCATTTGCGGTTCCTTATATAGACCCAGGCGAGCCGATTGTAAGTTGCGCAAGGCGGCACAGATCGTCACGGCCAAGAAAATAATGTCCTTGACCACCTTTGCTTGACATAAAAACTACGCCGCCGCACGATGTCGTCTTTGACGATATGCGGGTTGTCGTTGTAGATATTGAGATGTTCAATATCACTCATGTTCAAGTTACACCCATGCCGCCAACTGCTTAAGGTGAGTAACGGCGCTCTGTTTGAAACCCATTGTGATGGTGACGATCAGATCAGGGCGATATACCTGTGTGGCGTGGGAACTTGTAGGTGTGACGCCGCACGGAGAAAAGCCGCGGGGCACTCGCTAAGCACGGTTCATTTGCGCCTGAATACTCAGGAATGGCAGACTGCCCCGCGTGGGGTCAGTCCGCGCGTCGTTCTGTCAAGACGCTGTTTCACGTGCAACAGTATTGAACTGCCGTTATTCACGCGCAGGTCGCGTGATGTGTTGACCACATGGTATAATCGCGCGGGTGCACTCGAAGCGGACTCTGAGCGAACCGAGTGCGCTAAAGAGAAAACTGACACTTGCCCGGCGCTGCGCGCAATGCAAGCGCGCTGAGAACGCCCAGTGTCAGCCCACTTCAAGGATTTAGCCGTCATGACCGACATCCCTGCTACCTGCCAGGCCGCCCTGCCCGACGCTATCTCCCTGCTCAAACAACTTTGCTCGCTCGAATCGCCGTCTGGCGACAAAGACGCCGTCGACGCCTGCTCGGCCTTTGTGGCCGGGCAATTGCGCACCCTGGGGGTCGAGGTTCGCACCGTACCACAGCCTATCGCCGGGAATCACCTCGTGGCCGACTGGATGGGTAGCGGCAGTGCGACGGGGTCGGGCCAGTTCCTGACGCTGTGCCATCTGGACACGGTCTGGCCGCTGGGCACGCTGGCTACCATGCCGTTGCGCGAAGCCGACGGCAAACTCTACGGTCCCGGCGCCTACGACATGAAGGCGGGCACGGCGATTCTGTGGCTGGCGCTGCGGGCGCTTCAAGCCGCCGGACTGCCGCCCAAGCACCCCATCCGCATGATTTTTACCAGCGATGAAGAAGTGGGCAGCGTCACCTCGCGCGATCTAATCGAGGCCGAGGCACGGCGCAGTACGCTGGCGCTGGTGCTGGAACCAGCCATGGCGGGCGGCCAGTTGAAAACCTTCCGCAAGGGCGTGGGTGAGTTCAAGATCGTGGCGCAGGGCCGCTCGGCGCACGCCGGGGTGGATCACCCCAAGGGGCTGAACGCCATCGCCGAACTGGCCCATCAGATTATCAAGTTACAGGCCATGACGGACTACGACCTGGGCACGACCTTGAACGTGGGCGTCATTGCAGGCGGCACGGCCAGCAACGTGGTGCCTGAGCGCGCCGAGATGGAAGTGGACTTCCGCGTCTCCAAGATGAGCGAAGTGGAGCGGCTAATGCCGACGATCCTGAACTTGCAACCCGCCCTCCCCGGCGTTCAGTTGGCGATATCGGGCGGGTTGAACCGCCCCCCGATGGAGCGCACCGCGACGATGATCGCGACGTTCGGGCAGGCCCGACGGCTGGGCGAAAGCCTCGGTTTGAAACTGGAAGAAGGCTCGACCGGCGGCGGCAGCGACGGCAACTTCACCTCCGCGCTAGGCACGCCAACGCTCGACGGCATCGGCGCGCGTGGCGACGGCGCGCACGCCGTCCACGAGCACGTTATCATCGACAGCCTGGCCGAGCGCGCCGCGCTGCTGGCGACTATCTTCACGCAGTGGGCGTAGCGCACATGGCCTTTCAACCAGCGTGCCTCAAATGTGCCCTGCCCGATCGAGTGGAGAAGGTCAGCGTGATTTTTGCCAACAGTGCGGCTCATCCTGCGCTGGCTCCCCGCCTGAAACCGCCCAGTGAACCCGAACGCCCGCCGGCTAAATTCAACCTGTCGCAAAACGAAATCATGCTGGTGCTGGTGATTGGCTTCTTCACGGCTGGCATCGGGTGGGTGGTAGTGGCGCTGATGTTGTGGCAAGGCTGGCGCGATAAGCACGCGCGCTATCCGCGCCTCCACACTGAGTGGCAAGCGGCGCTGCATCATTGGACCGAACTGTATTACTGCGCCGGCTGTGATGTGGTGTTCGCACCTAAGGCGTTGCCGACTCGCTCTTTACCGGCGGCCTGTCCGCAATGCGGGGGCGTACTGCGCTCGGACGAAGCGAAGTGGATCGACGCCGAGAGCACGGTGTGTCCGTGGTGCGGGTCGGTGGTGAAGACCGACTGAAGTCGGCTCCCTGTTTATGGCTGAGACTTCAATTCCTCAACGGCCTGCACCAGCCGATCGAGTGTGAGAATGGCCGAAGCACGATCCATGAACTCGCGCACGGTGGGCGAGTAGACGCGCAATGCGATCACATTCGGCCCGACTGGATCGCTGCCCGCTGCGCCCGGCTGATCGGCGTACGCTCCGTAAAACGCAAAGTAAGCCTGGTTGATCTTGCGGATGTGGTAACCGTTGGCGTTGATCACTTGCCGCTGCGCTTCCATGTATTGCTCAGCCTCAACGATCTTCGCTTCGGCCCGATCGGGTTTTCCCTGCTGCTTCAAGTCCCGAGCCTCGGCTAACAACCCATCGACCTTGATGCGTGCGTCGCGCAACGTGCGGCTAAAACTGAACTGCCGCGGCTGAGCAGACGTGGTTGGCGGCTGCGACGGCTCAGGGTCGGGAATGGTCAGCGGCTTTTCCTCAACCAGATCGGGGAAGGTGCGCTGCAACTCGGCCCGATAGAAACGGCGCATGACCTTCAGGCCGATCTCATCGCCAAACACTGACGCGACCGTCTCGTTGATGGTGCGCAGGTTCGCGCCGTCCTCGGACAGGTAACTGTAGCCAAGCGGCCGCAGGTACAACCAGTGATGCGACCACTCATGCGCGGTCGTTTGCAACAGCCACAACAACTCAGTCGTCTCCAGGATCATCGCCGGATAGTCGGCCAGCCCGCCGATGGGCACCACCAACGCCGACTGGTTGGTGTCGCTCAACACGCGGGCTTCGATGGCCTCGGCCTGATCGACTTTAAGGCCAGCCGCCAGGGCCTCGCCGGTCACCCGCTTGATCTCGTCGCGCGGCGAAATGATGAGGATATTAGGCAGGGGGGTGATGCGCGCCGCGACCGGTGGAAAGACTTCCCCGCCGACGGAGAAGCCTTCCTCAATCAAGATAACCGAGATTTGCTGCTGGATGATGGCTTCGGCGGTGGGGCGGCGCTGCTCGATACTGGCACGCAAGGCATCGCGTCTGGCCCGTACATCTTCAGACACGGCGGCCGGGTCAGTGATGGCAGCCTCGGCGTAGATCTGGCGCACGCGATTTTCCAGATCATAATAATCGCGCGTAGCCTGCATATAGTCCAGCACGAATTGGCGGCGCTGTTCGTCGTCGAGGTAGCGGGCGATCGGTACGGCGATCTGTGCAGCCTTTTCAGTATAAGCTTCCACTGTCCATTGCGCGAACTCAAAGTATTGATTGCCAACAGCGCGCGCCAGCAAAGTTTCATCTGCGCCCGGAACGGGATATTCTTGTCCGATGAAGAACGCAACCGCTAAAAAGAACACAACATTCGTCACAGCCCGCACGATCTTGGTTAGCCACAGCTTAAGACGCTTCACGTAAACGACTCCAATTGATCTGCAAGATGATCGTTCCTTACATTATACTCGCTGGCCGCATGACTAGCGCACTATCACACTACTGAACCGTGCTATAATCGCGCTGCTTGATTATTTTTGACGTGCAAGGTGCTCATGCGATTCTTAGTCACAGGCGGGGCCGGTTTTTTGGGGGCCGCGTTAGCCAATCGGCTGGTGTCGGCCGGTCACACCGTACGCGTGCTGGACGATTTGACGACGGGCGATCCCAGCCGCCTCAATTCCGCCAGCCTCTTTACGCGCGGCGATGTGCTGGATGTGCCCAAATTGTGGACATTGCTCCAGGATGTGGACTGTGTCTATCACCTCGCCGCGCGTGTGTCCGTGCCCGAATCGATTCTGTACCCGCGTGAATATAACGCCGTCAACGTGGGCGGCACCGTGGCCGTGATGGAGGTAATCCGCGACGCGGGCGTGAAGCGCGTGGTGCTGGCCTCATCGGGCGCGGTGTACGGTGCGCAAACGCACCAGCCCGTGCACGAAGACCTACCCCCCAACCCCGATTCGCCGTATGCGGTGAGCAAACTTGCTGCCGAGCACTACGTGCGCACCATCGGCGCACTGTGGAAGATCGAGACGGTGTGCCTGCGCATCTTCAACGCCTATGGACCAGGGCAGCAATTGCCGCCTTCGCACGCGCCGGTGATTCCGCAATTCTTGAAACAGGCGTTGACGAACGGCTCGCTGGTGACGTTTGGCGAGGGCCGCCAAACGCGCGATTTTGTCTACATCGACGACGTGGTCGAGGCGCTGGAAGCGGCCGCCACGGCGCGCAATATCGATCGGGAAGTCATCAACATCGGCGGCGGCGCCGAGACCACCATCGATCAGCTGATCACCCTTATCGGCCGGCTCACGCGCCAGTCGATCACACCGCTGCGCAATAACAGCGGCGGCGGCGCTAAACGGCTGTGGGCCAATATCGGCAAGGCACAGGCGCTGTTGGGCTACACGCCGCGCACCTCATTGGAAGACGGCCTGCGCCTGACCATCGAACGCGATCCGCGCTTTCGAGACTTGCCGCACGGAACCCAACTGAATCGAGCGACAACCGTATGACACGCATCACAGAGACTCAACGCGCCGAAGTCGCGGCGTTCTTGAAGAAACACACAACTCTGACGATTGCCACCGTCGATCGCGAAGCGTGGCCGCAAGCGGCCAGCGTCTTCTACACCAGCGACGAGGCGTTGAACGTGTACTGGGTGTCCGGCGAAAAGAGTCGCCACTCGCAGAACCTGGAGCGCGTCAGCCGCATCGCCGTGACGATCCACAACGAGACGTGGGACTGGCGTGATATCCATGGCGTGCAGATCGAAGGGCCGGCACGGCGCGTGATCGATCCCGACGAAACCGATCGGGCGTGGGCGCTGTTCCGCGATAAGTTCCCGTTCACGTCCGAGTTCACCGATCAGATCGCACGCAGTTCATTCTATGTCTTAAAGCCGCAGTGGCTGCGCCTCATCGACAACTCCAAATACTTTGGGCATCGCGAAGAGTATACGCTACCACAGTAAAACGCGCCTCATGACCGTCCGTCGCTCGCCCGCCACGCCGCCCGCGATCACCAACGATCGTCATCTCGCTATATTGATTCTGGTCGTGCTGCTGTTGATCTACTTGATCACCTTCAGCGGCAAGCTCAGCACGATCGATGAACTGGCGCTGTACGCGATGACGGACAGCCTGGCCCAACACGGCACGCTGGATACGTCCCAGATCTTGTTTGCGGCTTATCACAATCCAGTCGGCGAGTTAGAACCGGGTCAAGCCATCGCTGCCTTGCCGCTGTACGCACTGCTGCAACCCATCGCCAGCGTCAACAGCCTGCAAGCGATCATGCTGCTCAACCCGATTGTGACGGCGTTAACCGCCGCGCTCTTGTTCTTGATCGGGCGAGAACTGGACTATTCGCCGCGAAGCAGCACGGCGTTAGCGCTTGTGTTTGGGCTGGCGTCACTGGCCTGGCCGTATTCACGCACCTTCTTGCGCGAGCCGCTGACGGGCTGCTGCCTGACGTTGGCGCTGCTGGGCTACTTCAAATGGCGACGCACGCGCGCCACGCGCTGGCTGGCAATGATGTTTTCGGCGCTGGCCGCAACGATCCTGGTCAAGTATGTTAGCGCCGCAGTGGTGGCGTTTTTTTTGCTGCCGGTCGCTGTCGATTGGTTTCGCACCCATCCGCGCCGCCGCGGCTGGATCATCGCCCTGAGCAGCTTAGGACTGGCGTCCATTATCGGGGCCGGGGTGCTGTTCGCGCAGGCGCGCTACGGCGCATCGTTTTCACTGTTGCCCTACCTGAGCGGCTTCACCCTGGGCGGCGTGGGCACCACAATCTACGGCATGCTGTTAAGCCCCGGCAAAGGACTCATCTTCTATACGCCCGTTGTGCTTGCCGCCTGGTGGGGGCTGGCCCACTGGCCGCAGTCGCGGCGAATGATACTTTGGTTCTGCGCGGGCGTGCCGCTGATCATGATCGCAGCCTATGGCAACAATTCGATGTGGTACGGCGGCCAAATCTGGGGGCCGCGCTTTCTGGTGCCCGTTTTGCCATTGATGTTGCTGCCGCTGATCGAAGTGTTGAAGCGCCGCGTCGTGTGGGGGTTGATCGCGTTGAGCATCGTGGCGCAGATTGGGCCAGTCACAGCCGATTGGGCGTTGGGACATCGGCCGCTCAATCGGCTGCAACGGCCCTGGGAAACGACGATCGGGCTTGACCCAAGTTATTGGACGCTCTCGCCGCCGATCAATCAACTCCGGTTCTGGACACAGGATCGCGCCGATGTGTTATGGGCGCATCCGCAGGCCGAATCGCCGTTTGTGTTTGATCCGGTGCTATTCTTCGGTTTAGCCGCATCGGCCACAAGCGCCGGACTGTTGTTGGCGAGAGGCTTGCGTCACCGCACGTGGCGCATCGAAGTTGGGTTGGCCGCGGGATTGGCCTGTGTCGCCACGGCCTTACTATTGTCACGCGGCTGGGACGATGCGCACGACGCGGCCGGCCTGTCGATCGATGAAGCGCGCTCGATTGCGCAGCCATTATCACCGGCTAGCGGCGCAGCCCACACCTACGTGACCGTCTCCAATGCTTTTCACAATTACGTGGCGCTTGGTTTCATGAAGGGCGACTTCCAGCACTACTGGTATTCACCCGTAGAGCAAACCAACTTCGCTGCGATCGAACACTCGGCTGATCGCGCGAACCGATTGACGCTGACGATCGATCGCGTTCATCTGCCGCCCGATCAATCCGCTACCCGATTGCGCGATTGGTTGAACCAACGGGCCTATCAATTTGATGGCGGCTACATAGGCGGTTATGAGCGGATGGCCTATGTCTGGGGACCAACGCCGAAAACGCGCCAGCCGATCGGGCTGTCACTGGCCGATCGAGTGGAAGTGATCAGCGGCGGTCTCGGCGCCGATCGTTTTGCGCCGGGCGACGTGATCCCGATCGAACTGGAGCTGCGCAAAACTGGCTCATTGGCCGAGGTGGTTGTGATCAAAACGCAGTTGAGCGGTCAGGGCATCAGCGTGAGCGGACACGACAGCGGCCTGCAATCCGGCACGATCGATCCGATGGCCTGGCCGCCGGGCGCGACCGTGATCGATCGGCGCGGCCTGTTGATTCCGGCTGATCTTGCGCCGGGCGAGTATACTTTAGAGATCGGCCTCGAAGTGCCGGACGGGCCGCTGCTCACGGCAGATGGACGATCTTTCATTTCCCTGGGGCAAATTACGGTTGCACGGTGAACACCATGACCTTTGATCTGGATAAAGCCGCGCTGCGCGGCGAGCCTTCTCACGTGTGGCGCTTTGGACAAAATCGGCGGCTGAATTTGATCGTCGAAGCGCTGCCGATCGATACGCGGCGCATTCTGGTCGACGGCTGCGGCTTTGGGATGTATGTGCGGCATCTGGCGGAACTAGGCTATCACACACTGGGCCTCGACATTGAGTTCGAGCGTGTGCGCGAAGGCACGCAAGCAGGCGTGGAGCAGCTGCATGTGGCGGCGGGTGAAGCACTGCCATATCCCGCCGAATCATTCGATGCGGTGTTGTCGCACGAAGTCATCGAGCACGTCAGCGACGATCGGTTGGCGGCGCAAGAGATGCTGCGCGTATTGCGACCGGGCGGGCGCGTGATCTTATTTTGTCCCAATCGTTGGTATCCATTTGAAACTCACGGTCACTACTGGCGCGGACACTATCACTTTGGCAACACCCCTTTGATTAATTACTTGCCCAAGCCCGGGCGCACCAAACTCGCGCCGCACGTGCGCGCCTATACCGGCCGCGGCATCCGGCGGCTGTTTGAGTCACCCAACGCGCGCGCGCCGGTGGCGCGCGTCATCACGCACACCCAGATCTATCCGGGCTACGACAATATCGTGGCGCGCCGACCGGCGCTGGGCAAAATCCTGCGCGCGCTGACCTACTCGTTTGAACGGACACCGCTCCGCTTGTTGGGTCTGTCGCATTTTCTGGTCATCGAGAAGATGCCCGCTAACCACAGCCGAACGCCCGTCGCGGCCCCACGCTAATGCCCCCGCTGGGCTTCTCTTGCGAAAAAGCAACGCCGCCGTTAAGATTGGGCGCGAACAAATAGCGCAACACTAAAGTTGAAAAGCGGTAGCGCACTAGAGGGCAGTTCAACTATGCAGTCAAATTTCGATCCAAAAACTCAAATCATCCTGTCGCGCCGGCGGCGGGCGAATGCCCAGCAGGGCAAAGGCCAGACCGCCTTCCGCTTCATTGCCATTGCGGTGATTGCCATCATGGTGAGCTGCGGCGCGATCTTGGGCACCGGCGTCGGCGGGGCCGTGGCCATCTATGCCGGGCTGACCGCCGATTTGCCCGATCCCTCGCAACTTGAAGCGCAGTTTTCAGCCGAAAATCAAGAGTTTTTCGAGACGACCAAGATTTTCGATCGGACCGGCACAAACCTGCTGTACGAAGTGATCGATCCGCGCCATGGCGACCGGCAGTGGGTATCGCTGGATGCCATTCCGGCGTTCTGCCGGCAGGCGGCCATCGCCAACGAGGATCGCAGTTTCTACGAGAACCCCGGCTTCGATCTGCGCGGCGTGGCGCGTGCCTTTGTCAGCAATCTGCAGGGCGGCTCGGTGCAGGGCGGCTCATCCATCACACAGCAGTTGGTCAAGAACAACCTGATCGATCCAGAACAACGCTTGATTCGTGAAGGGTTGGCGGGCTACGAACGCAAGGCCAAAGAAATTTTATTAGCCGCTGAAATTGGCCGCCGTTTTTCCAAAGATCAAATTCTAGAGTGGTATCTCAACACCAATTTCTATGGCAATCAGGCTTATGGCATTCAGGCCGCGGCCAAGGTGTATTACAACAAGACCGTCGATCAACTCGATCTGGCCGAGTGCTCGATGCTCGCGCCTATTCCGCAGTTCCCGGCGCAAAATCCGATCGATAATCCGCCCGAAGCGAAGACGCGCCAGGCGCTGGCCCTGGACGCGATGCTACGCGACAACTACATCACCGCCGACGAGAGCGTGGCGGCCAAAGCGCAAGTGCTGAGACTCGGTGGCGGCATTGAAGAACGCTTTGACATCAAAGCGCCGCACTTCTCGGTGTACGTGCGCAAGTGGCTGGAAGACAAGTTCGGCGCAGATACGGTTTATCGCGGCGGCCTCAAGGTTTACTCTTCGCTCGACATCGATCTGCAGAACTTCGCTCAGGACGCCATTACGCGGCAAGTGAAGAAACTGACCGAAGAAGATCACAACGCCAACAACGGCTCGACCGTGGTGATCCGGCCCAAGACCGGCGAGATTCTGGCGATGGTGGGTAGCGCCGATTATTGGAATGACGCCATCGACGGCAAGTTCAATGTGGCCACCGGCCTGCGGCAGCCCGGCTCATCGTTCAAGCCGTTTACGTATCTGACCTTGCTATCAGAGGGCGTGCCGGCCTCCTACGGCTTCCTGGATGTGCGGACCGAGTTCGCGCAGCCCGGCGCGAACCCGCCGATCTATGTGCCGGAGAATTACGATCGGGAATACCACGGCTACACGCGCATGCGCCTTGCGCTGGCACGCTCGTACAACATCCCCGCCGTGCGCGCGCTGGAGATGGCGGGCGTCGGCAACGTCATTCGCACGGTGCACAAGTTGGGCATCACCACGCTCGATCAAGGCTTAGGCTATTACGGCCTGGCCCTGACGCTGGGCGGCGGCGAAGTGAAGTTACTGGACATGGTGTACGCCTTCAGCGTCTTCGCCAACGACGGCAACATGGCCGGCGCGCCCATTTCCGAAGAGACCCAGCGCCCCGGCTATCGCACGCTCGATCCGGTGCCGGTGCTGCGCGTCGAAGACAGCAAAGGCGAGGTGTTGTTTAAGTACGATGTCGCCACCACCGTACCGATCGTGGATCCGCGCCTCGCGTATATCATCACCAACTTCCTGTCGGATAATGCCGCGCGCTGGGCGGCCTTCGGCTCACCGAATATCCTGGAACTCGATCGACCCGCCGCCGTGAAGACGGGCACGACCAACGACTACAAGGACAACTGGACGGTCGGCTATACGCCGCAGGTGGCCATCGGGGTATGGATTGGCAATACCGACAACAGCGCCATGAAGAAAGTGTCGGGTATTTCAGGCGCGGCGCCGGTGTGGAACGAATTGATGTCGTACTACTTGAAGGACAAAGAGGTGGAGCCGTTCGTGCGGCCGCCCGGTCTGGTCGAAGCGACGGTCTGCGCCACGACGGGTTTGCTGCCGACCAAGTATTGCCCCACCACCAAAGAACTGTTCATCCCCGGCACCGAGCCGACGTCGTACGATACGCTCCATCAAGCGTTCCTGATCGATCGGGAAACGGGCCAACTGGCGACGGCGTTTACGCCGCCCGACAAGGTCGAAGAAAAAGTCTTCGAGATCTATCCGCCGGAAGCGTCCGACTACGTGCGCGAAAGCGAACTCCCGCAGCCACCCTCCAACTACGATACCGTCTACGGTCCGCCGCCCAACGCGTTCGGCGATGTGGCGATTATCAGTCCCAACGCCTACTCGTACATTCGCGGCACGACCGTCATCACCGGTAACGCCAAAGGCGGCGACTACAATCACTATCGAATTGACTTTGGCAAGGGACTCAACCCCACCGAGTGGCAGCAGATTGGCCCCGATCACGGCGAGCAAGTCGAGAACGGTCCGCTGGAATACTGGGATGTAACCAACCAGGATGGTCTGTTCAGCCTGCGGTTGACGGTCTTCCGCAATAACGGCGAAACGCCCACGGCCATCGTGCCCGTCACAGTCGATAACATCACACCGACCATCCAGATCATTTACCCGAACAACGGCGATGGCTACACCTATCCGAGTGATGAATGGGTCAACATCCAACTCGATGTCAACGACAACGTCGCCATTGGCCGCGTGGAGATTTTTGTAGACGACCAGCCCGAGCCGTGGTCGGTGCGGAATGCGCCGCCCTTTGGCGATAAGTGGCTGCTGGATTCCGGCGATAAACTTGGCTCACATACCTTCTTCGCGCGCGTCTACGATAAGGCGGGCAGTATGGCCGAGAGTAATAAGGTGCGCGTGACTATCGGGGCGAAGAAGCCGTGAGTGCTCACCACCAGGTGAGGGGCAATCGGTAAATTGGTAAATTCGTAGATTGGGCTGACCCGTTCTTCAAACAAGAACGGGTCAGTCTTTCAAACACAGGAGATCAGCGTGAATATTCTTGTCACCAACGATGATGGCTATTCGGCCCCCGGTCTATTAATCTTGAAGCAAGCCCTGGAAAAAATCGGCACCGTGGTCGTCGTCGCGCCCGATCAAAACTGGAGCGCCGGCGGCCACGTGAAGACGCTGCACAAGCCACTGCGCCTGAATAAAGTGCAGTTGGCCGACGGCAGTGACGCCTACGCCAGCAGCGGCGCGCCCAGCGATTGCGTGGCGCTGGCCCTGCTCGGTGCGATCGACTTCAAGCCCAACCTCATCGTATCGGGCATCAACCCCTTCGCTAACCTGAGCCATGATGTCACTTACTCCGGCACCGTGACTGCGGCGATGGAGGGCGCGCTCAGCGGCCTGCCATCGATCGCGGTGTCGGTGGAAAATGCCGACGCCGATCCTGACGCCTATGAACACGCCGCCGCGTTTGCCGCTCACCTCGTGCCGATCGTTCTGGGGCGTGGCTTAGCGCGGGAGGTGCTGCTCAATGTGAATGTGCCGGTTGGCCCGATCAAGGGCGTACAGATTACCCGCATGGGGCAACGTGTTTATAACGACAAACTGGATACCCGCATCGATCCGCGTGGCCGGCCTTATTACTGGATCGGCGGGACGGTTCCGACGGGCATCCCCGACGACGGCACGGATGTCGGGGCGATCAGTCACGGCTACATTTCCGTCACGCCCATCCAGATGGACATGACGGCCTATCGGTTTCAGGAGACGCTCAAGGGCTGGGCGCTCAGCGCATAAAAGCAAATCAAAATCTTGTTGCCAGTCATTCCCGCGCGCTTCTGGCGGGAATCCAGTGGCTCAGCCAGCACGAATCGCTAATCAGCACTCTGGATGCCCGACAGAAGTATTCGGGCATGACACACTGAGCCATATCGTCGAATTTTGTGGTTGACTTTGAAATCGCAGTCAAGTATATTCGTGCGTAACTGACACAACTCACCACCTCAACGCTTCGAAATCATCTCTCTGGGAGGAGACGCCATGATCATTCCGAGCATGTTGCTGAAGAAGTTGTACACGCTGGGCAGTTTGAAGAATGCCGAGGCAGGTGTGCAATTTGCCATCAAGAACCGGCTCAGCGACGCCGAACTGGTGGGGCTGCGCGCCATTCACGTCAACGGCACGCCGGTCGCGCTCGATCGCGTTTCGCTGATTCTGAGCGACGGCCAGACAGTCTCGCCGTATCAAGTCTCGGCTGGCAATCCGCTGGCGTTTCCGCTGCGCGCCGTTGTCACGATCCAGACGCCGTTGTCCGCGC
>JACRBO010000728.1 GCA_016219235.1 Chloroflexota bacterium | reverse complement strand
TTTTTTGAACTGCGCGGTGGTCTC
The DNA here is from genome assembly GCA_016219235.1 of Chloroflexota bacterium. The sequence goes on along the minus strand of JACRBO010000728.1, from coordinate 4,272 downwards.
CTGCTCCAGTGTCAGGATGCGCTTCACGTCCTGACGGCGGCCTTCTTCCAGGTAGGGCACGCCGCGCGTGCGCTCTTCCACCAGCTGCGAGGCCACTTCGATCTGAGGCTGAAGGCGCTGGATCATTTCGCCTAAGCGCTTCTCTTCGGCGCGGCGCGTGGGCAGTTCGTCTTCGATCTTGCCGAGGCGCGGCAGCTCTTTGCGGATTTCGCTGATCTGCCGCTGGAGCGTTTCAACTTCCAGAATGCGCACCCGATCGGCCTCGCGCGTGGCCTTTTTGATGTCATCGTCGTTGCGGTTCATTTCCGCAATCAATTCGGTCTTGTACTCTTCCAGGATGCTGTCGTACTTCTGGGTCTTAGCCAGCGCCGATTGCATCGCTTTGAGGTTGGCGTCCAGGTCTTGCATGCGCCGCGTCAGGTCGGCAATCTCGTTGGACTGTCCGACCAGTTTTTCTTGCAGGACTGCAATCTGGGCGCGGTCTTTGCGGCGCTCCTCTTCCATGAATTTGAGCAGCTGGTTGATTTGACTGATTTCCAGTTCCATACGGCCTCCTGCTTCCCTGACGCTGCGGCGGTGTGGCGCGATTATACAATGAGCGATGCACAATGCACAATGGACCATGAACAATGACAAATGAACAATGACAAATGCCGAAGGCCGGATGACGAGTGATGAGTGACGAGTTACCGATTGACCAATTTACCAATCTACCAATTTCCTAACCACCAATCGACCAACTTACCCATCAGCTCATTTCCCATTATAATCGCCGCATGAACATCGGATTGGATACGCGGTTGGCCTACTATCGGCGCTATAGCGGTATCGGACAGTACATCGTGCACCTGGCGGAACTGCTACCCGCGTTGGATGCTGCCCATTCGTACACACTCATTCACAGCCGCAAAGATCAGGCCCCGCCGGGGACGGCCAACGCTCGACAGTGCGCGGCGTGGACGCCCAGCCATCACCGTTTTGAGCAGTGGGCGCTGCCCATCGAATTGGCGCGGCTGCGCCTTGACCTGCTGCACAGCCCGGATTTTATCCCGCCGTTTCGGGGCGGCTATAGCCGCGTGATCACCGTGCACGATCTCAACTTCCTGTACTATCCGCAGTTCCTCACTGCCGACAGCCGCCGCTATTACAACGATCAGATCGAACGCGCCGTCACGGTCGCCGATCACATTCTGGCCGATTCCTACGCGACCAAACTCGATCTCATTAAGTTGCTGAATGTACCCGAACACAACATCAGCGCGGTCTGGCTCGCACCCGATCGATCCTTCAGCCCGATCGAGCCTGAGACGTTAGCGGCCGCCCGCGCGCGACTGGGGCTGCCCGATCGGTTTATCCTGTTCACCGGCACGCTGGAGCCGCGCAAAAACGTGGCCGGCCTGCTGCGCGCCTATCGCCAGTGGCGCGATCGGACCGGCGGCGCACCGCCGCTGCTGCTGGCCGGTTCACGCGGCTGGTTGTTTGACGAAGCCCGGGCGTTGATTACAGAACTGAAATTAGGACAGGACGTGCGTTGGATCGATTCGCCCCCTGTGGCCGATCTGGTCGCCCTGTATAACGCAGCCAGTGTGTTCGTGCTGCCCTCGCACTACGAAGGCTTCGGCCTGACCGTGCTGGAAGCGATGGCGTGCGGCGCGCCCACCATCATCAGCGATCGTGGCTCGCTGCCGGAGATTGCGGGCGGCGCGTCGCTGGTCATCGATCCCGACAACATCGACGAATTGGCCGATGCTCTGGCGCGCGTCATGGACGACGAAGCGTTGCAACTTGACCTGCGCCACCAGGGCTTCGAGCGCGTAACCGAGTTTTCGTGGGAACGCTGTGCGCGCGAGACGCTGGCGGTATATCACCAGGTTCTGAATCAATGATTCGAATTTGTGATCGCCGGCTTCAGCGCGTTCACGATCGGTGTGACGTTGTACCAGTTCGTCGTGAAGCGCGTGAATGTGCTGCGTTTCCTGTTCGGGATGAAGCCGCCGAAGCGGCTGGACGTCCGATCGGGTGTGGCGCTGGCCGCCCAACGCTAAAACGCAGTGTCCGTTTCGACAACCGCTCCATCGCTCGCCGACTGCCTCTGTGCGGTCGGCGAGCGTGTTGTTGGCCGGGCCGCTGTCTCAAGGCGGAAATTTCGCTGAATTTGATCTATCAATTAATCAGATCGGTTGACAACTGGAAAAGCAGGCGCAAAATACAAATGTCGAAATAACCTGTCACATCAATGTGTCGTTGCGGATAGCCCTCGTCTAACATCTTGAATAACGCCTCATAAATCTTCAAGAGGAGCGCCATGCAAACTCAATTCGCCTCGCCACGTACCGACAATCCCGCGCGGGAAACTGTGCGACTACACTATCTCGATTGGCTGCGCGTTCTTGCGACGCTGGGCGTCTTCCTGTTCCATGCCAGCAACGTGTTCAACACCACCAACTTCGAGATCAAGAACGCCGAGGGCAGCGAGGCGATCCTGTTTATCGATATATTCTTCTATCCGTGGGGGATGCCCCTTTTCTTTCTGATCGCCGGAGCGGGGACCTGGTTTGCGCTGCGGCGGCGGTCGGCCGGACAATTTACCCGTGAACGCACCCTGCGGATTCTCGTCCCCTTCTTTACGGGCACCCTCCTGCTTGGGCCAATCCAGCTCTATCTCTCGTGGAGTCACCGGATCCAGACCGGCGTGTTTGCCGGATCATTTGCTGAGTTCGTGGGGGAGCGCTTGTCGTATACCGGCCCCAAGCTGTTCGGGGCGATCGGCTATCACATGTGGTTTCTGGGCTTCCTGTTTGCCTTCTCGCTGCTGGCGCTGCCGCTCTTCAACTGGTTCAAGGGGGAAACGGGCTGCCGCTTCATCTCGCGCCTGGCCGGATTGTGCGAGCAGCGAGGCGCCATCTTGCTCTTCATTCTCCCGCTCGCTGCGGTGCGGCTGGGCCTTCAACCCTTCTTCCCCCAACTGCAACACTGGGCCGATTTCTTCACCTACGGGACGTTTTTCGTTTTGGGCTACGTGCTGTTCGCGGACGAGCGGTTTTCCCGGGCCATTCGGCGCGATTGGTGGATCCTGCTGGTCGTCGGGATCGCCGCGACGCTGGCGGGGATGATCGTCGGCCCGTCGCTCGAGTCGTTCGGAATCGAGAACCCGCTCCGCACGTTCGAGGAGTTCCTCATGTGGGGCGTCATCGCGATCTGTGGCTGGTGCTGGGCAACCTTTATGCTGTTCATCGGCCTGCGCTTCCTGAACCGTGACAGCGCGGCACTGCAGTACGGCCAGCGAACCCTGCTGCCGTTCTTCGTGATCCACCAGCCGGTGATCCTCGCCATTGCCTATTTTGTCGTGCAGTGGCAGGCAGCCCTGCTGATCAAACTGCTAGTCGTCGTCTTTGGCTCATTCGTTGTCTGCCTCGCACTCACCGAGTTGGTCATCAAGCGCGTCGATATACTGCGTGTCATATTCGGCATGAAGTCCGAGCGATCGATCCGGGCGCAAGTTGGCGCTGTGACTGGACGATAGAAACAGGGAGTCGGCAGGAGGCGCGATCACCATGAACCTTCAATCCACTAATCTACAGCGAAGATATGACCTGGACTGGTTGCGGGTGCTGGCGATATTGGCTGTCTTCATCTATCACTGCGCCTTGATATTCGCCCCGGATTTCTTCCAGATCAAGAACGCGACCACCTACCAGTTTATCGATGATCTGGGTGAATTCATCGGCCTCTGGGGTATGCCCCTGATCTGGCTCATCTCAGGCGCCAGCGTCTTCTATGCATTGGGTAAGGTCAGTCCGGGAAAATACCTCAAAGGCATCGTTGCCCGCCTGCTCGTGCCGCTGGTCTTTGGTGCCTTCACCCACATTGCCTTTCAGGTCTATCTGGAGCGGGTTCACACAGGTGAGTTCAGCGGCTCGTTCTTCGACTTCTACCCGCACTACTTTGAGGGTCTGTATGCTTTTGGCGGCAACTTCGCCTGGATGGGTCTGCACTTGTGGTACCTGGAGGCGTTGTTCATCTTCTCTTTGCTCTGTTTGCCAATCTTCCTGTGGCTCAAGAACAGTCCCGGCGGGCGACGCGTCTTGCAAGGTCTGGGCAACTTTCTGGCAAAACCGGGCGCCGCTTATCTGTTTGTTCTGCCGGTGATCCTCCTGATCAACCTGCTGGATCCGGAGACGGTGGGCACCACCGTGTTGGGCGGCTGGAGCGTGTTCATCTATCCGTGTTTCTTTGTGTCCGGCTTCGTCATCTTCTCCAACGGACGTTTGC
>JACRBO010000727.1 GCA_016219235.1 Chloroflexota bacterium | reverse complement strand
GAACGATGCCGAAATTTCGCGGCTTAATTCCGAACTGACTCAACTGCGCCAGAGTTCTGCCTTCTTGCTGCAAAGTTACGAAAACATCCGACTGGCCGAAGCACAATCGACCAGCAACATTGTGGTGGTTGAGAAGGCGCAAGAGCCGATTGCGCCCGTGCGGCCGCGCACCCTGCAAAACACGCTGCTGGGCGCAGTGGTCGGGTTGTTGCTCTCGATGGGCATCATCTTCCTGATCGAGTATCTTGACGATCGGGTTCGCACGCCCGAACAGATTGACAAAGTTCTGAAGCTGCCGGTCGTGGGCTTAATCGCGCGCATGACGAACGTGCCCGCCAAGGGGCGCGCCGGCCTGGTAGCCGTGCGTGAGCCGCGTTCGCCGGTCGTGGAAGCTTTCCGCTCATTGCGCACTAACATCCAGTTTGCGGGGGTCGATCAGCCGATTCGGACTTTGTTGGTGACCAGCGCCGGCCCGTCCGAGGGCAAATCGACGGTGGCCTCCAACCTGGCAGTCGTGATGGCCCAAACTGGCATGAAGGTGGTGATTGTCGATTGCGACCTGCGCCGGCCCACGGTTCACAAGCAATTCGACATGCCCAATCACGCCGGCCTGACGGATGTGATGCTGCAGGATCCCAATCAATGGAACGGCGTGATGCAGCCGACCGGCGTGAATAACTTGTCCATCGTGATGAGCGGTTCACTGCCGCCCAATCCGTCGGAACTGCTCGGTTCGAAGCGCATGCAGCAATTCATGGCCCACCTGCACAAGTCGTGCGACATCGTCATCATCGACGCGCCGCCGCTCTTGCCCGTGACCGATGCGCTGGTGCTGTCGCCGGTGACGGACGGCGTGGTGATGGTCATCGACTACGGCGGCACGCGCATCGGGGAAGCCCTGCAGGGCAAGACCCAGCTCGACCAGGTCGGGGCGCGCATTCTGGGCGTGGTCATGAACAAGATCCCAACCGGCCGGCGCGGATACTCATACTACTATTACTACAACCGGGATTACTACTCCGATGGAGAAGGTAGCGGCAAGCGTCGCCGTTCGCGGCGTGGCGGACCGTCGATCATGCCCGGTACAACTGCGCCGCTCACCGATTCGACGTCCGCCTCTCTGGAACCTTCCAACAAATAGGCCACCCAGCCTACATCACGTCTCGAGTTTGTCATGCGCCATATCTTGTTTGTCTGTACCGCGAATCAATGCCGGTCACCGATGGCTGCTGGCTGGTTTAGCCGGCAGATTGCGCAGCTGGGTGAAGCCGATCGTTGGCAAGTCGCTTCGGCCGGGACCTGGGCCGAAGATCAGCGCCCGGCAACCCTGCTGGCGCGTACGACGATGGCTGAGCAGAGCATCGACATTAGCGGGCATCGATCACGTTTGCTGGACGGCGACCTGTTGCGCGCCGTCGACGTCATCCTCGTCATGACCCGCCATCACCTGGAAGCCATCTGTGCCGAGTTCCCCGAAGTCGCCAACAAGACCTTGATGATTAGCCAATTGATTGGCCAGACTTTTGATATTGCCGATCCAGTGCAGGGGACGCTGGATGACTACCGGCGGTGCGCGGCCGATTTACAGCGAATTCTGAGAGACGGCTACACCCGATTGGCCGAGCTGGCCGATCGAGGCACTGAAAATCATTCGAACTAAGGCCACTATCTTGACAACCGATAAGACCGTTGCCATCATTGGATTAGGGTATGTCGGACTGCCGCTGGCGGTGGCGTTTGGTCACGGCGGTGTGCCCGTCATCGGCATCGAATTGAGCGCGGCCAAAGTGGCTGATTTGAAGGCCGGCCGCAGTTACATTCCAGACGTGCCCACGCTCGATATCGCCGCACTGGTGCAGGCCGGGTTGTTGCGCGCCACGCACGACTATGACACAGTCCGGGCAGCCGACGCGATCTTTATCTGTGTGCCCACGCCCTACGACGCGGCTAAAGCGCCTGATTTGTCGTTTATCATTAGCGCCGCCGAAGGCATTGCGCCGCGTCTGCGCGCCGGGCAATTGATCGTGCTGCAAAGCACAACTTATCCCGGCACGACTGATGAAGTAGTGCGCCCGATTCTGGAGCGGACGGGGCTTAAGGCCGGAGTGGATTTCGATCTGGCGTTCAGCCCGGAGCGAATTGATCCCGGCAATACCAGGTTCAACGCCATCAATACCCCCAAAGTCGTCGGCGGCGTAACCGCACGGGCCACGCAACGCGCAGCCGATCTGTTGCGCCGGATCGGTGCGCCGGTCGAGATTGTGTCCAGTGCGCGGGCCGCCGAAATGACCAAACTGTTGGAGAATATTTTCCGTAGTGTGAATATAGCGTTGGTCAATGAACTGGCGCTGTTGTGCGAGCGGATGGGGCTGGATGTATGGGAAGTGATCCGGGCGGCATCGACCAAGCCTTTTGGATTTATGCCGTTCTATCCCGGACCGGGCGTTGGAGGTCACTGCATCCCGATCGATCCACTGTACCTGTCGTGGAAGGCCCGCGAGTACGACTTCCACACCAATTTCATCGATCTGGCAGCCGAAGTCAACGAGAGCATGCCTTATCACGTTGTCGACCTGGTGGCGCAGGGCCTATCGGGACGCGGGCAGGGGCTAAAGGGCAGTCGCGTGCTGGTCCTGGGTGTAGCGTTTAAGCGTGATATCGATGACGCGCGCAACAGCCCGGCGGAGCGCGTCATTGAGCTGTTGCTGCGACGTGGGGCGGACGTGGCTTATCACGACGCGTTTGTGCCGAAATTTGCGTTAGGACCAGATGTGTTTCAGCATCAGCAGTTGGTGTTGGAGTCGGTGAACTTGACCGATGCAGTCGTGGAGCAGGCCGATTGCGTATTGATTGTCACCGGACACAGCCAGCTGGATTATGCCCGGATAATTGATCGCGCGGCGCTGGTCGTCGATAGCTGCAATGTTACTTTCAAACTGGCAGCAAACCAATCTAAGGTCGTTCGGTTAGGCGCGCCCGAATATTTGTAGACAGATTTGATGCAATTCTATCTTGACTTTCAATTAAATCTAGTGTAATCTTCATCAAATAAGGTTGTTGGTCTTGTCATTCATCCACAACCTAATCGATCCGTCATCTCATCTTCTACAGGAGGAATCATGTCTAATAGTCTCGAAGTTGTGTCCGAATCCACGAAGTTGTATGTCAAGCCGGCCATTGTGCACGAACTGAAATTGGAGACGCGTGCCGGCTCGCCGTT
>JACRBO010000720.1 GCA_016219235.1 Chloroflexota bacterium | reverse complement strand
GCCGCTGGCCGGCTTCCTGCGGCGCGAATCCAACGTGCAGGGCGAGCACTACTCCAACGACTACATGCGCCGGCTGGAAAGCCTGAAAAAATGGAATGACGGCTATGTCGCCATGACCATCTCGTCCTCGTTGATCGTCATCATCAACATGGTCTCGTCGATGATCTATAACCTGGGCACGGCGGCGATGATGATGATGGTCATGATCGCCATCGCGGCCAGTTTTGGCGTGGCGTGGATTCTGTTTCGCGCCGGGCCGCAGGAAAACATCAGCATCCCGCTAAAGATCGGTTCCAGGTTGCAGCAGCGCGCCCGCACATGGGGCCGGGTGTTGTTGCCGCTCAGCGTTGTCGTCTCAACCGGCTTGGCGCTGCTGGGCGTGCCCACCGGCTACGTGTTTATCATCGGCGGTGTGCTGCTGCTGCCCGTCGGTCTCACGGCCAGCAAGTTTGACGGCCAGACCCGCCTGAAGGACGAAGAGATCGCCGCGTTTTTCCGATCGGTCGGGGGCACGGCCACCTCGCGCGGCACGACGTTGAAAGAGGCGATCGGCAGCATTAAGTTGGACTCGTTCCACGTGTTGCAAAGCGACATCCGCATGTTGGACCTGCGGCTCAAGTCGTTTGGCAAGCCGGAGCTGTGCTGGCACACCTTCGGTCTGGAGACGGGCAGCCGCCTGGCTAAACAGGCCGCCGGCATCTTCTATGAGTCGGTCAACCTGGGCGGCGATCCGGAAACGGTGGGCAACGTGACCAGCGATTTTGCCATGCGCACGGCCATGCTGCGCACGCAGCGCCAGGGCGTGGGCGCCACCTTTTCCTGGTTGACCATGATCATGCACGGCATCATGGGCGCGCTGATGGTCTTCTTGCTGACGGTGCTGGAGCAGTTCGGCGTCCGCATGCAGGCAGCCATGGACTTGATGGGCGGTGGTGCGGAAGCGGAAGCGGCCATGGGCCTGGGCAGTGTCATGTCGTTCAGCGCGCCGCAAATCGACTTCCTGACTCTCATTACCGTCGGCATGCTGCTGATCTTATCCGTCGTTAACGGCTTCGCCATCGTCGGCAGCGAGGGCGCGCACATGATCAAGATCACCTATTACTTGTCAATCATGCTGGTCATGATCGGCGTGGGTTTCATCGTGGTGCCGCCCCTCGTGCGCGGCATGATCTAACACCTATGGCACACCCACCAGGTCGTTTACCGCTCAAACCCGAAGAACTCGCCGCCCTATTTGGCGCGGACGATGAAACCGCCCTGGGTCTGGCTGAACCTGTCGTCCCGCGGCTGTCCCGCCAGGCGCGCCGTCCGGTCAGTCTTACCGAGCGCATCCGCCGTCTGCCTAACTGGACCCTCTTTCTGGCCGGCCTGTTGATCGGCTGGCTGGTTATCGGCTGGTGGGTGTGGCCCGTGCGCTGGACCAATTCTGATCTATGGGATTTGAGCACGCGCAACCAGAAAGCCTTCGTGCAGCTGGTCGCCGATCGGTATTGGACCGATCGCGATCTCGCGCTGGCCGAAGCCACCCTGGGCGGCTGGGATCGAGACGCCGTCAATTCGCTGCTGGTTGTCATGCAGGCCGAGACGATCAGCACTGATACGCGGCAACGCCTGGACGCCCTGTTGCAAGCGCTCCAACTGCCGGGCGGCGAACAGTCTTTATTGGCCTCCATTTTCAATCAAGACGGCATCCTCATCGCGTTAGCAATTGCCGTCCTGCCCATGTTCATCGCCATCGGCCTGGCCGTATCTTCGCAGCTGCGCGCCAAATCGGTGGCGGCCAGCGGCGACGAATTGGCTGCCGACGATCAAGAAGCCGAGCTGGAAGAACTGCTGGCCGATGTGCAGCTAGAAGTCGGGCAAATGGGCAGCCCCGGACCGGACGGCGCGACCGAACAACAAGCCACCAATCCCGACGAACAACAGCCAGGCCAGGCGGACACGGCCAGCGACGAAGAAGAGTACGAACAGATTCCCGATCAAGATAACCCGTTGGGCGATCTGGCCAGCCTGTTTGCGGAAGAAGACACTTCGGTGGCGCTGCTGGAAGCAATGTGCAAGGGCATGCCCGAGGTCGATATGGCTGAACTGCTGACTAAGTCGCGCGATATGCTGCGCCGCTTCCGTGAGGAACGGCCTAAGCGTTGACGCACACTGACGAGAACAGCGACACAGATTGGACCCACTATGATCATGCTCTACGCCGTCATTGGACTGTTCACCGGCAGCTGCATCAACTGGGCCGCTGACGTGCTGCCGCGCTTCGCCGTCGATCGCTCCAGCGTGCCGCCCAATTTGCGGCCGCGTTTCACCTTGGCCCTGCTGCGGCCGGCCACCGCCGATCGGCTGGCGCTGGCAACCGAAATGATTGCCGCCCTGTTGTTCGTGTATCTCGGCTGGCGCGCACCGGCCTTGGGCGATTGGTTGTGGCTGGCAACGGCCTGTGCCTTCTTCGGCCTGGTCGCCGTCATCGATCTGAAATACCGGCTCGTGCTCAACGTCGTCATGTATCCGGCGTTGACCCTTGCCCTCATCACGCAGGTGTTGGTGGTGCACGCGAACCTCATCACGGTGTTGATTGGCGCGGCCTTTGGTTTGCTGATCTTTCAGGTCGCCAGGTGGCTGCGTCCCGACGATCTGGGCGGCGGCGACGTGAAGTTAGCGGCGCTCATCGGCGTGATCTTCGGCTTTCCGCACGTGCTGTGGGCGCTGCTCATCGGCGTGCTCGCCGGGGGGGCAGCCGCGATCGGGTTGTTAGCGGGCCGCCACTGGAAGCCGTCCGCGCAAATGCCGTACGCGCCGTTCCTGTGCCTGGGCGCCATCATCGCTTTGCTGTATAACCCGTTAGCGGCCATCTTTCAGTTCTAGCATGCTATAATTCTCAGGCATATCGCCTGGGAGTTAGCTGAATGTCGTCACGCCAAAAATCGTCGTCTGCCGCCTTACTGTGGGTCGCCGGCATGATCGTTACAGGGCTGGCCGCCATCGCCGTCTTTAACACCACCCGCGCCACGACCCGCGACTTTGATGTGCTGGCGCTGGAGCCGGCCGCCACCCGTCTGCCGCAATGGTCCGGGGCCGCGCACATCTCACTGCTGGTGCTGGGCATCGACGAGCGCGAGAGCCAATCGGGGCCGTGGCGCACCGACACGTTGATCGCCGTCACGATCGATCCCGTGGCGTTGACGGCCGCCGGGTTGTCCATCCCGCGCGATCTGTGGGTCAACATCCCCGGCCTCGAACAACAGGGCAAAATCAATACCGCGCACTTTTTAGGCGATGTGGAAGAATATCCCGGCGGCGGCCCGGCGCTGGCGCAGGCCACGGTGCAGGCCGCGTTGAACGTGCCGATGCAGTATTACGTGCGCGTCAACTTCACGGCCTTTGAAAAATTGATCGATCTCATCGGCGGCATCGACGTGGATGTGCCGTATCCGATCGATGATCCGCTCTACCCCGATTCCGGTTACGGCTACGAGCCGTTGTACATTCCGGCCGGGCGCATTCACCTGGACGGACGGCTGGCCTTGAAGTACGCGCGCACCCGCCACGACGTGATGGGCGACTTCGATCGCATGCAGCGGCAGCAGCAAGTGATCATGGCCGTGCGTGACAAGTTGACGCAAGGCGATTTGCTGGTGCAGTTGTTGACGCAAGCCGGCCCGATCTTCCAAACATTGGGTGAATCGATCAAGACCAACCTGACACTGGAGCAAATCGTTCAGCTGGCGCAGCTCGGCGCGCAGATCGATCCCGGCCGCATCCGGTTGATGACGGTCACACCCGAGATGGTTTTGGCGCTGCACGTGGACACCGTTCCGCCGCAGGATGCGCTGGTGCTTAAGCCCGATGTGACGCAGCAGCTGCACGCTTATCTGGCTGGCGCAGGCGCAGCCGTGGCGACCACGCCCACCCCCGGCGCGACACACATCTTCTCCGGCACGCTTCAAACGTATACCGTTCAAATGGGTGATACGTTGTTCTCGCTGTCCAATCGCTTTGGCGTGTCGCTGGATGATTTGAAGGCCGCCAACGGCCTGCTCAGCGACGACATCCAGGCCGGGCAACAATTGATCATTCCGTAAGGGATGTGGTAGCATAAATTGCCATGGGTAATCCGACCGGCAAGACCGGTAAACCAGCGACACCCTCCACGCCCCCGCCCGGCCCGGCGGCGAGCTCCAGGCGTCCCGCGCCGAAACGCAATCTGTTGCAATCCATGCCGCGCAGCACGCTGATTCTGTGGCTGGTGGCCATGGGCCTGGTCTTCTTATTTGTGCCGTTGGTGCTGATCAACAACGCCATCCGCACCGACACGCAGCGCCTTAACGCCGATCTCGACAGCGCGCTTAATCAGCTCAACACCGTGCCGACACCGGCGCCCGCCGTTCAGCAGCTATCCGCTCAACTCACGGACGTGCAGTCGCAAACGCAGCAGATCGCCGCGGCGAACCAACAGCTCAACGTCGCGCGCCCCAATTGGCCCGGCATCATGGCGGCCATCGCCCAGTACGATCCGGTTCTGGTGCAAATCGAATCGCTGACCAGCGGCGACAACCGGGTTACGCTTAGCGGCCGCGCCGTCGATCAAAATGTCGTGGTCAACTACGCGCGCACGCTGGAGCAAAGCACGCTCTTCAATCGCGTCAACGTGCAGTCGATTCGCGTGCTGGCCACGCCCGTCGTCACCCGCACGCCGACGATCACGCCCAGTGTGTCGCTCACAGGCACGGCGACGCTCACCGCCACGCTCGATCCGCGCGACCTCTTCGAGCCGGACAACAGCGACGCCCTCGCCAGGCCGATCGCGATCGGCGTCCCGCAGGTGCACAACTTCTATCCCAGCCTGGATGTGGATGTCGCCACGTTCCTCGCCAAAAGCGGCCGTTTCTATCGCATCACCACCGCTGATCTAGCGCCCGGCGTCGATACTTTTCTCAGCGTCAGTGTCGGCGACAAAGCCTACGTCAACGACGATGCCAAAGCCGGCACGCTGGCTTCGGAAGTGACGTTCCAAAACACCGGGGCCGATGCGCTGGTCATCATCCGCACGACCAACCGGGCGCAGTATGGCGCGGACAAGCGCTATCAATTGATCGCGGAAGAACTGGTGCCCACCTTGACGCCGACGCCCGGCCCGTCGCCCACGCCGACCCATACACCGACACCCACGCCCACACCCACCTTGCCGCCCGATCTGCGCGACACCTTCGAGCCGGACGAGACTGCGCCGCGGCCCATCATCATTGCGCAGCCGCAGCTGCATAATTTCTATCCCGACAGCGACTTCGATCAGGTGGAATTTCTAGCCAAAGCGGGCCGCTTCTATCGCGTGTACACGACCGATCTCGCGCCTGCGGTCGACACCTTCCTCACGCTGGTCGTCGGCGTCAGCACATACACCAACGACGACGCCAAGCCCGGCACGCTCGCGTCTGAGATCACGTTCAGTGTGACCGGCTCGGACGTGATCGCCAGCGCGCGGATCACCAATCGGGGACAGTACGGACCGGACAAGCGGTATCAGATCATTCTGGAAGAATTTCTGCCCACGCCCACCGTGCCAGTGCCCAACACGCCGACACCCATCGTCACACCCGGTGTGACGCCCGTGCCGACGCAAGACCTGCGCGATGCCTACGAACCCGATGAGCTGGTGGCCGCCCCCATCGCTGTGAACGGCAGCCAGGCGCGCAACTTCTATCCCGGCAGCGATGTCGATCAGATCATGTTTCCGGTCAAACTCAATCACTTCTACACCGTTCAAACATCCAATCTCGCGCTGGGCGTCGACACCGTCATCACGACCACGCTCGACGGCAGTGCGTTTACGAACGACGATTACGAAGGCGCGCCCATCGGCGCCTACGCCTCGATGCTGTGCATCACCTCCACCGTAGACGGCCTGGCCGTCGCCAGGATCGTCAATAACGGGCTGCTCTTCGGCCCGGGGCAGACGTACACTGTCACCGTCAACGAGGTCGCCGCGCCCCCTGTACCCTGCTCACCAGCCGCGTTCCTGCAGATTGTGCCGTCGAGTTCATCACTGGGCAGCGCTCGATCGTCACTAGGGGCAAGTCGTCTGCCTATCAACGTTGTCCGGTTGGTGCCAACCATCGGTTGGCCGCCTACACCCGATCGATCCCTGGCGCGATCGAGGGCGCTGATCGCCCAGCAGCCGACACCTGAATTCTACGGCGTCGAATTCGTCATCATCGTCGAACTGAAGGTAGGCGCGCCATGAAACTGCCCGCCCTGCCGGCCAATCTGCGCGATCAATTAAGCCAAAACCGGCCCATGGTGCTGGCCGTCGTGTTCATCGCGGTCTTGGTACTAAGCTTCTTGATCTTCCTGACCACGTCGATCTTGCCTGGCGTGCGCGCTCGCGGCGAAGCCGCCACTGATCTGGCCGATGCGCGTCAGAATCTGGCGAAGGCGCAGAGCCAGCAAGCGGTGTCGCCCGCTGATCTGCAACAGCAATTGGTCGATGCGCAGACGGCACTGACGCAATCGTTAGGCGTGTTCCTGCCGGACTATCAGGCCAGCCGCATCGTCGATGGGCTGTATCAAAAAGCGAGCGGACTGGGCGTCGCCATCGTGGATTTTCAAACGGAGGTGCTGCCCGCGCAGGGACCCAAGCCGCTGTTCACCTCGACGACGGCGCGGCTGCGCGTGCAAGGGCAGCCGTATGATCTGGTGCGCTATCTGGCCTCGCTGGGTGAAACGACGGTGAAAGGTGTGGCGCTGAATACGGTGACAATCACGCGCAGTGAAGTCTTCGCCAATCTGCTGATCGATCTGACGCTGTACACTTCGCCATATGCGCCGGAGCAAGCCGTGCCGCCGGGGACGACTGTTGACAGCCCGCTGCCGTCCACCACGCCGACAGCCGGCCAACCGATCGAAGTGCCCACCGCCGCGTCACCGGGCAATCCTGTTCCGACCGCGGATGTGTTGACGCAGTTAGTCACAGCGTTGGACGGTTTGTGGGCGGCACAAGATTGGGGCGCGGCCATTCCGGTGATTCAACAAATTCTCACCATCAACCCCGCGTATCCCGACATGCCGACGAAGTTGTACGCGGCGCACGTCAACTTCGGGTATCAGCTGCAAAATCGCGGCGATATTGAAGGGGCCAGGCGCGAGTTCACCCTGGCGCTGCAAGCCAATCCAAACGGCGGCGAAGCGACCGTGGCGCTGCGCAATCTCTTGCAAGCACCCACGCCCGTTGCGCGCGGCATCTACGTCGTCCAGCCCGGCGATACGCTGGCCTCCATCGCGCAGATGTTTGGGGCCACTCAGCAAGCCATCATTCAACTGAACAGCCTCACCAACCTGAGTGTTATCCCCGGTCAACAACTGCTGATTCCGTAGGATAAGCTGGCTCTTCCGGGTTGAACGGGATTATCGGTGACCGCTCCCGCTGGAGTCGGAAGACCTGATAAGCAGAGCCATGCCCGCCTTCGAGAGAATCCAGTGGCGATATGCCGCCGGTTGTGGCAGTTCATTCTCCCTGCGTTCGATAGTATAATCGTGCCCATCTAACGTGATAAGGTGCACCATGTCCAGCGATTTAGCCGACGCGACAGCCAGCGATTTAGCCGACACCACCGGCAGCGGTAGCGCCGATCCAGCGATCAACGATTTAGCCGACGCGACAGCCGGCGATTTAGCCGACACCACCGGCAGCGGTGGCGCCGATCCGGCGATCAACGATTTAACCGACACGACCGGCAGCGATGGCGCCGATCCGGCGATCAACGATTTAACCGACACGACCGGCAGCGATGGCGCCGATCCAGCGGCCAACGATTTAGCCGACGCAACCACCGGCGACGGGAGGGGCGTCGATCCAGAGTTGATCCGTTATCAGCAAGAACTTGCTGCCGCTCGCAAAGTCGACGATCGTGTCAGTGCGGGCACGATCCTGGGCAGTATCGGTGAGCTGTATGAGGCGCGCGGCCAACCCCTCGTGGCGCTTTACGCTTACCAGCAAGCGCTCAGCGCCATCGGACACAGAGCAGGTAATCGCCGTGACGAAGGCGCGATCCTCAATCGCGTCGGCAGCATCTATCACGACCTCGGCCAGCTGGACAACGCGCTCAACACCTATCGACAGGCGTTGGCCATCTGGCGTGAACTGGACGACTACTCGGCTGTGGGCCTGGCCCTCAACCATCTCGGCGCGATCTATCAGTCGCGCGGCCAGCTGGCAACTGCGTTCGATTTCTACCGGCAGGCGCTGGTTATTACGAGAGGTGCGGGCCACCGCTCTGGCGAAGGCCTGATTCTCAACAATATCGGCGCGATCTATCAGTTGCGCGGCCAGCTGGCGACGGCCCTCGATTTTTACCGGCAGGCGCTGGTCATCCAGCGCGATGCAGAGCACGGCGATCGCTCCGGCGAGGGCGCGACCCTTACCCGTATCGGCGAGGTGTATCGCGCGCGCGGTCAGCTGCCTGAAGCACTCCATACTTTCCAACAGGCATTAGCCATCATCCGGGAAGCCGTTGACCGTGACGGGGTCAATCGCTCCGGCGAAAGCCTGATCCTCAACCATATCGGCGCGATTTACTACACGCGCGGCCAGCTACAGGAAGCACTCGACACGTATCAGCAGGCGCTGGTCTTTCTGCGTTAGGCACATCACGGCGACCTCTCTCGCGAGGGCGCAGTCCTCAACAACATCGGCGAAGTCTATCGCGCGCGCGGCCAGCTGCCAGAAGCGCTCGACGCTTACCAGCAGGCACTGTGCATCTTTCGTGATGCGAAGTATGGTGACCGCTCTGGCGAGGGTGCCACGCTCAACTACATCGGTGAGGTCTATCAGGCGCGCGGCCAGCTGCCCGAAGCGCTTGACGCCTATCATCAGGCGCTGGCTATTCGCGGTGAAGTCCGCGACCGCGCCGGCGAAGGCACAACTCTCCACAACATCGGACGGGTGCAGGTCGCACTCGGTCAGACTCAACTGGCATTAGAATACTTTCAGCAGGCCCTGGCAATTCGCCGCGAAACAGGCGACCGCGCCGGCGAAGGCACAATCCTCAACGACATGGGTGAGATTT
>JACRBO010000719.1 GCA_016219235.1 Chloroflexota bacterium | reverse complement strand
TGAAACCACATCGTTTGCGGCAGGAACATAAACGGGCACTGCCCATCGACGACGCTCATGCCGTGCTGCTCGCAGAACTCCACGGCGCTGGCCGTCACTGCGCCCTGACCCTCGGCCTTGTACAGCCACACGCGCTTGACGCCGACCTCCGCGCAATCGTGCACGACCTGATCCGTCTGCGCGGCGGGCGTCATCACTAACACCGTATCCACCTGCGGCGCGGCCTGCACCCGATCGAAACACGGCACTCCATCGATCTCTTTGACGGCGGGGTTGACGGGCACAACCTCATAGCCGCGCTTCACGAACTCGTTATACACCGCGCGCGAAAAATGCTGTGGGTCGCGCGACACACCCACAATCGCCACACGCTTCTGCGCCAGAAAATCGTTGATCACTGCCTGCGTTGTTGTCATGATGTCCTCCACAAAAAGTAGATTAGGAAACAAGTAGATAAGTAGACAAGGAAACAAGTAGATAAGTAGATAAGGAAAGCCCCTTGTTTCCTTGTCTACTTGTTTCCTTCCTTCCTTACTTACTCTTCACCGTCAGCCCGCCCAGCGAAACATTCGCCTCGATGGTCAACAGCGGGGTCTGGCCTTTGAGGGCCGCCTCGGTCCAGAACGCGCCGTCCTTCCTGGTGAAGCCGTCGCCCAGATTCAGGCCGCCCATCACCGTCTCCGCGCTGATCTTCGCCGCCGTCGTCGCCGGGATAATGATCTCCACACCCGACATGCCGGTAGTGATCTTCACATGCGCATCGCGCTGCAGCGTCCCGCCGAAATCGAACTTGTAGCCCGCCGCGCCGCCGTCCACCTTCATCTGGGCAAAATTTGCATTAGCCAGATTCGTCATCTCCAGCCCCATTGCGCCCGATTCAACGCTGATGACGCTCAGCGGTTGCGGATTCGGCGCAGCGAAGTTGATGTCACTCTTGCCCGCGCCCTGCTTGATGTTGAGGCGCGTGATGGGCAGGCCGCCCAATTCAAAGGCGTTCTCGCTCGCGCCCATCTCGATCGTCATGGCGTACGGCTGCGCCTTGCCCAGCGTCAGATCGAATTTGGGCGGCGTGCTGAACCAGCCAAACGGGAAGAACGATTTGTAGTCCTGCTTGATGCGTACCGTGCCGCTGTCTTGCTCCACTTGTACCGGCACACCGGTGTCGCCGGGATCGTACGTGCCGCTGACGAACGCCTCGCCCTCGCCGGCGACGGCCTTCAACTTGCACGCGCCCAGGCTCAGTCGCAAATGGTTATCGGCTGCGTCGGGAAAGGCTGCATTGATTTGAGTGATATTAGTTGCCATGATTGTTCTCCTGAAAAGTCGTTTTGACTGAAAGTTTTTGATCCACGAATCTGCACGAATCGTCGCTAATTGCCTGTCATTGCGAGCCGCGGCAGTATCGCGGCGAAGCAATCTCCTGTCGATCGAGTCTGAGATTGCTTCGTCGCAATGACGCCTGTTTACTGCTTCGCCACGCTCTGTGTCACCAGCGGTCGGCGCTCATTGGGTGTATAGAAACCCCACACCACCAGACCCAGACCAATCGCACCCGCGGCTGCGCCCGCCGCCAGGAAACCGCTGGCGATGGTCTGCAGCGCCTGCCCGATGCTGCCTAACAGTGCCTCGCGGAACGCGGGACTGTATTCCATGCCGCCGAAGCGCGCTTCATTTAAGCCAAAGCGCATCCAGCCGGTGGTGAAAGGCGCATTCATCGACACGCCGATCAGCAGGGTCAGCGCCGCCGGGACAATCAACATCCAGCCCAGCCACAGCAGCCGCTCGCGCGTGCTATCGCCGGCGATCAGCGCCGCAATCAGCCACGCCACGCCCGCGATGACAAACATGATCACGATGGCGACACTCAGGCTATTGGCCATCATAAACGCCATGGGCGTGCCGCGCGTCCAACGCGCCCAATCATAGCGCTCGCGCTGCAACTCGATACGACTCGGCACGCCGTCCAGGAAAGCGGGCAGCGCGGCCGCGATCGACGTCGCCGCTTCATCGGCCGACTGATTAGACGGCAGGCAACGCATCAGCGCGCCGCCGCTCGCCACCGGGGTTTGATTCGAGGTGCACGCGGGCAAGCTCGACGCCAGGGCCTGCGCGAACTTCTGCGCGCCGGTTTCGGTTTGCAGCGTCTGCTTGATCTGCGTAGTGTCCAGATACAATTCAAAACCGTCGGTGCGGCCTTCCACCGCATCAAAGACTTCGCCCACCATGCGCAGGCTCTGCGCGCGCAAATCTTCGGCGCTGACCACCGTGCGCAGGGCATTGCTCAACGCACTGGCCGGGATCATATCGGCTTCGGCCACCGGTCGACGGTTGTTGATGTAGTTGGGCATGTCTTCGTTCAACATCACTTCATACAGTCGCACATCGCCCAATAGTTGCTCGTAGAATTTGCGATCCAGCGCCCACTGACTCACCGATACCAGCGACAGGGCCGCCAGCATCGTCGGAAACACGATTACTGCCGCCAGAAACAACGCCAACAACTTACGCATCGCCTGCTCCTTGAAATTCGATTTCAACACGGTCAGTATACGCTTCGTTCCGGGCGGCGTCATCGGTCGGGTGTTGCAGCTTGGCCTAAGTCCTTTGACGGATAGCGAAGCGCCGCTTGACTTGTAATAGCGCCAAGTCTACAATTCCTGTACCGTGTAACGGCCGGCTGCGCCGTTGGCAAGGCCACGGCGTAAGGAGCCGCATGACTAGCAGTGCATTGACAATCTTCATTCTGTTTATGATCGCAATTGTGATTGGGCTGGTCGCCGCCTTCGTCTTCCTGGTGCTGCGCTTGATGCGCCAGCAGCCGGTCGTGCTGCCCGATCGATCCGCGCCCGAAACAGCCCCGGCCACCCCGGCTGTGCAGACGTCCGATCGGCACTGGACATCCACTCGCGAGTGGACATCCACCGAGTACGAACTGACGCGCCTGCCGCTTGATCTGCGCCTGGCCTCATTTGCGGGCGCGGTGCCGCACGCCTTTGACGCCGACCTACTGCGCGATCTGGCGCCCGGCCTGGCCGATCGGGCCGGC
>JACRBO010000718.1 GCA_016219235.1 Chloroflexota bacterium | reverse complement strand
GCCGGGCTCCTTGCATGACGGCTATCACGCTTATCTGGCCGCGAATCTGGCGCTGGCTAACGGTGACGAGCAGGCTGCGCCTGCTTTGTATGCCCAGGCCCGATCGATCGCGGAGGCGATTGGCGAGCCGGGCCTCAACGTGGAAGTGCGGCTGGGTCTGAGCCGCTATCAGCGCAGCACGGGCGATGCACCCGGTGCGCGGGCCTGGGCCGAAGATGCTCTGCTGATTGCGCAGCGCGTCGGCTATCAACATCAGCACGGCAAAGCGTTGATTGAGCGTGGTGAAGCGCTGTGGGCCATCGGACAACTATCAGAGGCCGAAGCTGATTTCCGATCCGCGATCGAGCTTCTAACCCCGCTGCACGCCAATTTCGATCTGGCCCGCGCTTGCCTGTTATTGGCCGCGCTGTTGCAGTCGCGGCATGACATCGACGCGAAGTCGCTCTGGCTGGCAGCTGTCGCGCGCATTATCAGCGGCGGCTATGGCTTCCTGCTGGAGCAGGAGCGTGTGCTGGCGTTTCCGCTGTTAGCGGGTTATCTGACTGATGACTCACCGGAAGTCGTGAACGTTTCAACTGCTTTGCTCAGACACTTGAGCCGCGTGCCACCGCCGCCGCTGCAAATTGTCACTCTGGGCCGTTTTGAAGTCTGGCAACATCGGCGCTTGATCGATCGGCATGTGTGGGTGCAACGTCGCGCGGGCGAATTGTTTCGCCTGTTGTTGATCACACCCGATCGCGCCCTGCCGCGTGAACGCATCATCGAAGCGTTGTGGCCCGACAAATCGCCCACGCAAAGCCAGCCATTATTGCATCACGCCACCTCGACGCTGCGCCGGATTCTGGAACCCGATCTGCCCGATAAATTCCCGTCGCGTTATCTGGACGTGGAAGAAGGCCGCGTGGCGCTGCGCCTGCCGATCGATTCGACCATCGATTTCGAAGTGTTCGAGCAGCACGTCTGTGACGAGCAGTGGGCGGCGGCGCTGTCGATCTATGGCGGCGATCTGCTGCCCGATGATGTGTACGCCGACTGGGCCGCCGCGCCGCGCGAGCGGCTGTCTCAACTGCGCCTGCGCGTCCTTGCGATTCAGGCGCAGTTGGAATTAAGCCATGATCGCCCGGCCGCCGCGCTCGACCTGTGTCGCCGGGCATTGTCGATCGAGCCGTGGCATGAGCCGGTCGTGCTCATCGGCATGCGCGCCAGCCTCGCCCTCAACGATCGGCCCAACGCGATCCGCCTATATCGCTCCCTGGCACACATCCTCGAAACTGAATTTGGTCTGACCCCGCTGCCGGAATTATTGGCGCTATTCCAATCGATAACACGCAACGCCTGACACGCTGACAACATGAAGGGATGACAAGATGACAAGGTGACAAGATGATCTCATTGAAGAGATCATCTTGTCATCCCTTCATCCTGTCATCTTGTCATCCTGTCACCTTGTCACTCTGTCAGTCTTTTGTAAGTCCCCTGTGCTATGAATGAAGCATCACCCATCGGGGATGCTGCCATGCGACTGACGCAAAGTTTTCTGCTGCGCTTGTTGATCGATCCGGATTGCCCCCACGTGCTGCGAGGCACGCTCCATGTTGTAGCCGATTCGCAAGAATTTGCGTTCGCGGATGAGCGAGCCTTGTTTGATCTACTCCATCAGTTGTCTGCCCGGCTGGCGGCTGAATCCGCCATTGACCAGGCAGCCAGCGCTGAAGACCGTACCGGTTCTTAAAACCAGTGAAGTCATGAAAGGAGATCGTCATGTTGCGCCGATCAATCTCAATCAGTCTGATGGCCTGCGTCGCGTTGGTCGCTATCGCTGTGACCGGTGCGCTCTTGAATCTTGCCTCGCGCGCGATCGCCAGCCCTCAATCTGAACTGCGCGTCTGCGCCAGCGGCTGCGTCTATACCAACGTGCAAGCAGCCGTGAATGCCGCCAACGATGGCGACGTGATCAAGATCGCCACGGGCATCTACACCGGTGTGAGCACGGTTGGCAATTTGACCCAGATGGTCTACATCAGCAAATCGCTCGGCCTGCGCGGCGGCTACACGACCGGCGATTGGACCACGCCCGATCCGGTTGCCAATCCCACGACGCTGGATGCTCAGAACCTCGGCCGCGTGATGTTCATCACCGGCGCGATCGACGTCACCGTTGAGGGCCTGCGGCTCATCCACGGGCGGGCCACGGGCATGGGCGGCTTTTACCTTAACCAGTACACCTGCAACGTTCCAACTGGCAACAAAGGCGCCGGCGGCGGGGTGTGCATTCAGGGCGCGACCGTCACCCTGAAAGACATGTCGATCATGACGAACACAGCCAGCACGGCGCAAGGCTATGGCGGCGGTCTGTTCGCCACAAACGCCACCTTGACCCTGACTCACAGCACTATTCAAGACAACACTGCCGCCACCGGCCTCCAGCATTCCTATGGCGGCGGCGTGTTCATCAGTGGCGGTCGCGCACTGGTGGAGAACAACCTCATCGCGAACAACCGCGCCGACCCGAACTACGACGGCGATGGCGGC
>JACRBO010000729.1 GCA_016219235.1 Chloroflexota bacterium | reverse complement strand
ACGAATCCAGATCGCAGGTGAGGCAGCCGCCGATGTTGATCATCATCATCGAGAAGGCCAGCGAATCCACGTGGGTTTCGGGCAGCTTCTTCACCTTGCCCACCAGCTGGCGCCATTCGTCGCCGCGCAGGTCTTCCAGCAGGGGAATGACTCGGCTGGGAAACAGAATTTCACTTTCGGGATACATAGTCCTCACATCCAGTAAAAGGGATTTTTCAAACTTCTACGCTTGCGATGATAGCATAATCGAATGGCCGAATCAAGGGTCAAAGGTCAAAACTCGCAAAAAACAAGGGTTTTCACCGATCAAACCGCCCACCGCCTGGCTGTGCTGACATAAGATGGGCCTTTTCTCGGGAAAATGCACGGTTTTGTGAAGATTGAAACACTCAGCGGTGGGTGAGCGCTACCGCCGTCGACTGGGCTGGCTTCGTGCTAAAATACGGTCACTCATCGCACGCGGGAGGCAGCATGCGTCATCGATTCGCTATCCTCTTCATCGTGATTGGCCTGCTGGCAGGCGTCTGGGTACCCGCCATTTCGGCGCAGGAAAACCCCAAAGGCGTCGAAGTCGTAATCGTGCTGGACACGTCGGGCGCGCTGCTTGATCGTATCGACGCGTTATGCGCGGGCTTGACCAAAGACATCACGGCGCTTCAAGCGCGCGGCTTCGATTTCGGCGTGTCGATCTACGGCATCGCCAAGCCGTATGCGTGCGCCACTCAGACCGTGACGCAGCTGCCCAATTCCACGGTGGGTAACGACAGCGATTGGGGCGCAGCCATCACCGACGTGGCCGCGCAACATGTCTGGCGTTCCAATACCGTGCGCGTGATCATCCCCTTCTCCAATCGCGGCCCGGCGTTGGGTGATCCGGTGAACGATCCGGGACCCGATCGTGATGTAATCGTCCGCGCGATAGCAGCCGCGCAAGCGAACAAAATCATTGTGTCGCCGGTGGTCGGCGCGTCCGATAAAGCCACGCAGCCCGACGATCGATCGCGGCTGGAGAAACTGGCGACCGATCTGGCGACGGCGACCGGCGGGCGCGTCGAAGTGTTGACAGACGCGCAGATCGATCCGACGCTGGCTGTCTTTCGCGTGATCGGTGCGGCGGCGGGCACGGGCGGCGGTGCGCCGATGCTGTCGATTCCGGGCGCGGTGCGGACGTTGACGTGTCAGCGGGATGTGATCAAGTGTCTGTCGTTGAATCCGGCCGTGATCTTGACGAATGTGTTCCTGGCGATCGTGATCACGGTGATGCTGGGCCTGTCGCAGCAATTGTTGACGCTGAGCCTGGCGCTGCTGCGCCGCGCGCCCGCCGCCGATCAATCAACAGGCGAGGGCGGCCGGCTCGACAAACTGAAGGGCGGCCTGACGCGCGCGGCGAATGCGAGCGCTTCGACGGTGACGCGCAGCGTGCGCGCGTTCTTCGCGCCGGAGAGTTGGTCCGTCGGGACGCCGCTGATCCGATCGGGTGTGTCGATTATTATGGTGGTGATCCTGATCGGTTTAATCGCACTGTTAGCGGCTTTCGCTGATCCCGATTTCAATCCAAGCACACCGCGTGGTGTGTTGATCTTCTTGTCGCTGTTCGGCGCGATCGGGCTGGTGGGCGTGACGTACAGCCAGTTGCAGATCGGCGCGGCGCGGCGGCAGGGCTGGCAAGTGGCCCGCCGCATCCGGCCGCTGAGCTTGATCATCATGTTGCTGGGTGTGGCCTTGTCGCGCGCGATCGGTTTTTTGCCGGGCTTTTTGATTGCGGTGCCGGCGGGCTATGCGTTGATCACTGCGCCGGAGGGGCAAGCGTTAAATGAGCGCCGCTCTGCTTCTGAGCGCCGCATCGTGTCCGTCGGGCTGATCGGCGCGATCGGGTTGGCCGTGCTCGCGTGGCTGATCGCGATTCCGGTTGATTTAGCCATCGGGGGCATTCTGTCGCAAGTGGCGAATTCAGCGGCTTCGCAAACGAGCACGCTGGGCTTGAACGCGCTGGGCATCATTCAATCAGCGCTGTTGACAGTCTATGTGATCGCCTTATTGTTGAGCGTGAGCGTGCTGCTGCCGTATTCGGTGGCGGCGGGCCACCGCTTGTTTGAGGGCGGCTGGCTGGCGTGGACTGTAGGCTTTGCGGTGCTGTCGTTTGCGGCCTTGCAAACGATCTTCAATCCGGCGCAGAGCGGCTTCGAAGTGTTTGGCAATGCGAGCGTGTTGAGCATCGGCGCGGGGCTGGCCGTGGTCAGCGGCGTGGCATTGAGCGTGTGGTTGAGCGCCAATGATCGCACACTGGAGCGTGATGCGAAGGCGAACTCGCGCCTGCTGTTGACGGCGTTGATGCTGTTGGGCGGCTGGCTGCTGACGTGCGGCTGCGCGGGCGTGGCCTTTGTCACTCGCACGGTCAACTGGGGCAATGTGCTGGCTGTGCTGATTGTGGTGACCGTGCTGGCCGTGGGCGGCTATGTGGCGATCAAGATCAGGGCAAGAGGCTGAGAGATGAAGTATGAAGGATGAAGGATGAAACTTGAAACGGCGCGATTGATCATTCGGGCGTTTGAGACCGTTGATCTGGAAACCGTTCATCGGATTTTGGAGCAGACTTTCGGCGACGGTATGGCTCTGCCGGAACGACAAGCGTGGCTGCACTGGTCGCAGTTGAACGACGAGTGGTTTCCCCGGATGCATCAAACGCCGTATGGCGATCGGGCGATTGTGCTGAAGGCGACGAGCGAGGTGATTGGCGCGGTGGGCTATGTGCCGGTGCACGCGCCCTTCGATCAGATTCCTGAAGTGCGTGGGACGAGTGAGGTAAGCGGCAATTTCACGACTGAAGTCGGGCTGTTTTGGACCATCGATCCGCGGCATCAGCGGCAAGGGTATGCCAGTGAAGCCGCGCAGGCGATGGTCGATTATGCTTTCAAGGAACTGCGCTTGAAACGCATTATCGCCATGACCGAGTATGATAATCTGGCGTCGCAGGCCGTCATGCGGAAAGCCGGTATGACGCTGACGCGCAATCCTCAGCCGGAACCGCCGTGGCTACAAGTGGTGGGCGTATTGGAGAATGATACCGATCGAAGGGAGCGATGATGAGCACGCAGGACATTTACAATTACCTCAAGGTCACTGATCGCTTGATTACAGCGGGACAGCCGACCGCAGAGCAACTGAACGCTGCTGCGGCTGAAGGCTTTACGGCGGTCATCAATCTGGTGCCGACTGAGAATCAATCGGCGTTGGCGAATGAGGGATCGATCGTGCAGGCGTTGGGGCTGAAGTATCATCACATTCCCGTCGATTGGGCCGCGCCGCACGACAGCGATTTTGCCGCGTTTGAACAGGCCATGCAATCGTCAGCCGATGACAAGACATTGATCCATTGCGCGGCCAACTTTCGCGTGACGGCATTTTATTCGCTGTACGCGCTGAAGCATCTGGGCTGGACACCGCAGCAAGCTGCTGAGTTCAGGCAAACGATCTGGCAGGGCAGCGACTATCCGGTGTGGGAGAGATTCATCGGGCAGCTGCAAGATCAAATCTTGCGGCCGTGACGGGGGAGGCAAGCATGACCGCCAGGGGACGATTTGACGCAGACGTGATCACCGCGATGCAGCGCGGCAAAATCCTGGGCATTAAGGCGGGAACACACCCGCACCGTTTCATCGGGCTGTGGATGGTGGTGGTGGAGGGGCGCGTCTTTGTGCGATCGTGGAGCGTGAAGCCCGACGGCTGGCACGCGGCGTTTCTGAAAGACTCGCACGGCGTCGTGCAGATCGCCGATCGGGAGATTGCAATTCGCGCGGTGCAGACGCGCAGCGAACGGTTGAAGGACGCGGTCGATCGCGCTTATCGAGAGAAGTACAATACGCCGGGAGCGGTCCAGTACGTGCGCGATCTCAAACGCGCCAAATCCAGAGCAACAACGACTGAGTTGGCGCCGGTAGATTAGGTTTTGGAGAAACTCATGACACACCCATTGATCGATCAGTTTCGCTTTACGCGCCGCGAATGGCTGCGCGGACTTGACGTCGTGCCGGAAGAAGACGGGGCGCGCCACTTCGGCCCGATGAATTGCATTAGCTGGACGGTGGGGCACCTGGCCTGGCACGAGCAGCGCTACTGGCTGCAGCGCGCACAGGGCACGGTGCTCTTTCCTCACCTCAATGTGCAGTTTGCTTACGGCGCGCCGATGAGTACGCCGTCATTGACCGAGATGCTGAATATCTGGCGCACCGTCACGCAGGCGGCTGATGCGTATCTCGATTCGTTGACGTCGGCGACTCTTCAAACAGACTTACGATTAGACGGCCAACCGATCGGGCAGAGCGTGGGATCGGCCTTGCGGCGCGTCACCTATCACTACTGGTATCATATCGGCGAGATTCAGGCGATACGGCAGATGCTGGGCCACGCGAATCTGCCGGAGTATGTGGGCGACATCGAAGGGGAAGCGCCGTATCGGCCGGAGTAAAGTTCGATCATGCCTGACACGAACGAAACGCCTCACCCCCCGGCCCCCTCTCCCGAAATCAAAAAACAGATTT
>JACRBO010000735.1 GCA_016219235.1 Chloroflexota bacterium | reverse complement strand
TTGTCGCGCAGGCGCTGGGCTACCACTTCGTAGACAAGCGCACCATTGAAAGCATCCTCACTCAATACGGTTTCGTGGAATTCGACAAAGAATACGAAACTGCCCCCGGCTTCTGGGACCGCCTGGACCCGCACAAGACCGAGTTGATTGGCATGCTCAATCGCGTGCTGCGCGGGCTGGCGCGACATGACAACGTGGTGATGCTGGGGCGGGGCAGTTTCGCCGTGCTGCACGATCTGGCCGATGTGCTGAACGTCCGCATCAAAGCCCCGCTGCCGCTGCGCGTCAAGCGCGTGATGCAGCAGCGGGGGATCTTCAATCAAGACCAGGCCCAGGCCGTGGTGGCCGACAGCGATCGGGTGCGGGCCGCCTTCATCGAGACGTTTTACGGCGCGCGCCCGGATTCGACCAACCTGTTCGACCTCGTGATCGATACCGGCAAAGTCGCGCCCGATCTTGCCGCCGAATGGCTCATCGCGGCGATGAGGGCTTTGCCGGGCAAATTGACGGGCCTGGAACCCGGTACCCGCACGCTGGAGGCCGATTCAGTGCTGGCCGTCGCCATCGCCGCTGCGCTCAAGTGTGAGACGGAGCATTAGCGGCGAGGCGCTGCGGCTAAGGAGTTGTAAAAGAATAACTTCCGATTTTGAGGCTCAAGGCGGATGACAATCCGCCGTCTCCAGCCGCTGGATTGTCATCCAGCGGGAGCCGAAAAGTGCGGAGTTGTTTCTTTACAGGTACTAAGCGGCGGCAAAGCAAAAGCGGCGGCGAGAAAACTCAGCCTCCGCTCTGAATGGGTGAACAACGACGAGTGACGGGTGAGAAATTCACCCGTCACTCGTCAAGTTTAGTGCAACACACCCGCCGGACGAAACTTATAGCCATACACAATCATGCCGCGATCGCCGTTGCTCTGCAGCACGCGCGTCGTCATCTCCACCGGCATGCCGATCTTCACATCCTTGCGATCGACATCGGTGAGCTGCGCGGTGATCAGCGGGCCTTCTTCCAACTTCACAAGCGCCACGGTGTAGGGCGCTTGCTCTTCGTGGCTGGCCGGCGCTTGAAACACCGTGCTGTACGAGAACACTTCGCCGCGCCCCGAAAACGCAAACGGCTCTTTGGCGGGGCCGCCGCACTCCGGACACACATCGCGCGGCGGGAACAACTTCGCGTCGCAATTCGGGCACACTTCGCCGATGAGGGCGTAGCGTTGTGACTTCAGTCGCCAGTGACGTGGAATATCCATAATGTCCTCCGTGGGTATAAACCCATTCAATGTTGATTGGTTGCTGATCTTAACGAGTAACCAGTAATGAGTGATTTACTCGTTACTCATTACTCGTCTCGCACCAGAATGTGCGTCACGGCCGTCGCGCCGGTCGCGCCCAGATTCTGCGCCATGCCGATGCGGGCGTTCTTGATTTGATTTGGTCCGGCCTGTTCGCGCAATTGCTGAACCACTTCGACCAGTTGATACAGGCCGGTCGCGCCGCCGGGATCGCCCCGCCCTTTCAGCCCCCCGAATGTACTGATCGGAATCGCGCCATCGCGCCCGATGCCACCGCGCGCCGCGAACGTCACACCCATACCCTTCGGCGCAAAGCCTGCCGCTTCCAACGACATCGCCGCCAGGATCGTAGCGGAATCGTGCAGTTCAAACAGGTTGATGTCGTTTGGCGTCACGTTGGCTTGCTGATAGGCTTTCCGCACGGATAATTCGGCCGCGCGCAGCCACAACGGATCATGTCGATCGTGAATGGCCAGCGCATCGGTCGCCACGCCTGAACCCGCGACGCGAATCAGTCCATCCGATCGGTGGGACCTGGCCCACTCGGTCGAAGCCAGGACGATCGCCGCTGCGCCATCGGCCGCCGGGGCCGCATCGAACAAATTGATCGGCTCGGCAATCATCGACGCTTTCACAAAGCCCTCCGACGTTATCTTGTTGTGAAACATCGCATTCGGATTCGTCGCCGAGTTGGCATGCGCGTTGATGCTGAACGCGGCAAAATCGATCGGGATGGCATCGTATTCGTACATGTAACGCCGCATCAACATCGCCGCCGCCGATAAGGGCGTCACGCCGTGCGACGCTTCGTAATCGCTATCGGTGGCCGTCATCTGCGCCGACACCGCCGCCGAACCCAGCACATCCGATAGTTTTTCCACGCCCACGACGATGGCAAAATCCATCGCACCGCTGGCGACGGCCAGATACGCTTGCCGCATCGCTGCCGCACCCGACGCCGACGATGCTTCGATCGTGACCGCCTCGATGCCGCGCAGGCCCACAAAATCCGCGATCAACGCGCCCAGGTTGGTCTGTCCGCCGATTTGCGCCGCCGACATATTGCCCACGAACAGCGCATCGGCGTGATCGATGTTGGCATCCAGCGCCGCCGCGCGCACGGCTTCCAAAGCCAGATGCCGCAGCCCGATGTCCCAATGCTCGCCAACCGGCGTTTGTCCTACTCCGATAATACTGACGTCTCGCATAATGACTTGTCTACTTGTTTACTTGTCTACTGCCTAAACCATCGTCAATTTCTTGCGGAATCTTGTATACGTCGCGTAATCAATCATGGTGCGGCGATTAACATAGTCACGGGTTTTAGGCGCACGGCCCTGTCGATCCGTAATCCGATCGGTGATGCGGAGCGAAAACGCATCGCTGCCTGCGCCCGATCCGAACGATACTTCCAACACCCGATCGCCCGGCCTGGCGACATCGAGAATCGCCGTCAACCCGATCAGGCTCGATCCCGCGTACGTATTGCCGATGTCGTTGACGAGCAAGCCGACTTTGTATTGCTCCGGCTTGAAGCCCAGCATCTGCGCCGCGCGCTGCGGAAACTTGACGTTGGGCTGATGGAAGACGACATAGGTGTAATCTTCCGGCTTAGTGCCCAGGTCTTCCATAATCTGTTCGGCCGCGGCGGTCACATGCTTGAAGTACGCCGGTTCGCCCGTAAAGCGGCTGGCGTGTTCGGGATAGTGCGCATACTGCCGACGCCAAAAATCGGGCGTGTCTGTGACGTAGGATAACGAGCCTTCGATGATAGCGAGCGCTTCTTCGGCATCACTCACAATGTAGGCCGCGCCGCCCGCGCCTGCCGTATATTCCAGCGCATCGCCGGGGCGACCTTGCGCCGTGTCCATGCCGATCGCCATGGCATACTTCGCCATGCCCGAGCCAACAAAACCGGCCGCGGCTTGCAGCGCCTCTGAGCCGGCTTTGCACGCGAACTGCCAGTCGGCGGCTTGCGTAAACGGCACCGCGCCGACAGCTTCGGCCACGATGGTGGATGTAGGCTTCACCGCATACGGATGACTCTCGCTGCCGACCCAGATCGCGCCGAGGTCTTGCGGATCGATCTGCGCGC
>JACRBO010000732.1 GCA_016219235.1 Chloroflexota bacterium | reverse complement strand
TAGGGTCAGGCGAATCGATCATGGCTATTCTCCGTGTGCTCGTCGTGGGTTGCCTCGCCTTCGATCTGGTTGGCGATGGTGAAGGTAAACGTGGTACTGATGCCCGGCTGCGATTCGCATTGGATGCGGCCGCCGTGACGCCGGACGAGCAATTGCACATAGGCCAGGCCCATGCCCTCTCCGGGGATATCCTGGTGGACGCCGCGCCGGAAGGGGGCAAACACTTTCTCCATGTCGTTGGCAGCAATGCCGCGCCCGTTGTCGCGCACGCAAAAGGTGGTTTCCACCAGGCTGTTCTCGCCGCGAATGTCGATCTGGCCGGGCCGCTGTGGATCGAGATACAGCACGGCGTTGTTGAGCAAGTTGCTCATGATCTGCTCCATCGCCGTCAGGTCGGCGGTGACGTCGGGCAGCGGACCGATCGTTACCTGCGCGCGCTGCGCCTCAATGCGATGGGCCAGGGTTTGCAGGGTCTCGCGCACGACCGCCTCCATGCTGACCCGCTCCAGTACCAGTTCGGTTCGCCCCAGTCGGGACAAGCGCAGCAGCGCGGAAATGTAGTGATCCATGCGAGTGACCGAGGCGTCGATAAACGCCAGCGCTTCGGGAATGTCTTCGCGCAGGGCGCGCGCCGCTGCCGAGAATTGCTCGGACTCGTGAGCGGCCGGGGCGGAGGGCAGCACGGCGTTGACGACGTTGATGGCCGACTTGAGTTCGGCCGCAAAGCCGTTTAGATTTACCAGCGGCGCGCGCAGATCGTGCGACACGATGTAGGCAAACTGCTTGATCTCTTCGTTGCTGCGGGCCAGTTCGGCGCCGGTGTGGCGCAGTTGCGTTTGCTGAACCTGCAGAGCGGCCGTTCGCTCGTTGACGCGTTCTTACAGGCCCTCGATCAACTTGTGCAGCTGACCGGCCATCAAGTCGAACGCTTCGGCCAACTCGCCAATTTCGTCCGCGCGCTTAAGTGCGGCTGATTGATTTAGGTCGCCCCGGGCCATGCGGCGTGCCGTGTCGGTGAGCTGTTCGATCGGGCGGGCCAGATTGCGGGAGACGACCACGACCGCAATGGCCGCCAATACGGCGACGATCAGGGTTACGCCAATGGTCAGCCACACATTATCCACTGACGAGGCAAAGGCTTCAGCCTGGCTTTGTTCGGCCAGCAGCGCGACGTCGAGTTCGGGTATCCAACGATAGACCCCCACCACGGGCAGCGGCGGATATTCGAAGTTATCGTATAAGGCCCAGCCATTGCGGCCGGCCAGCGCCGCATAAGCGCCCACCGTGCGCACGGCGGCTAGCCGATTGGTCAGGGGGCGGCGGGCTTCGGTTAGCATGATAAAGTCTGAACTGACCAGGTACGTTTCGCCGGTCTCGCCCAGCCCGCCACGTTCGCGCATGATGCCGCTCAACGTATCCAGATTGGTGACGCCGACCAACACGCCGCGTGCGTCCGTGTTCGCGCCAGACAGCCGATCGGATTGGTGAACTGGCGCAGCGGCGTAGACGATCATCCGATCGTGCAGCAGTGAATAAAACGGCGACTGAGTATAAGCGCGCTGCCGGCCGCGCTGAAAGAACGGCTGCGTGGCAAAGGATTGTCCCTCACGCTCGGGCCGGGTTGAAATGACCACCGCGCCCGCGGCGTCCATCAGAAACACCTCTTGAAAGATACCGCTATCCAGCAAAGCCGCAAATGTCGCCAGTACACTGCTTCGCTGCGGCGTAGTGCTGCGCCGGGTAGCCGCCGGTTGATCGATCAAGGTAAGGAAGTCCGCGTTAGTGCGGGGTGTGGCTGTCAAGAGGACCAGCTGCGGCGACAGGGAATTGAACCAGGTGCGGATTTCGGCTTCTTTGAGCACGGCAACCGACGTCAAGAGTTCAACGGCCTGGTTGCGACTGTCGTCGTTCTGGCGCAGGCCCAGCAGTAGACTGAGACCTAGCATCGGGGCCAGGGCCAACACCAGCGATGCGGTCAACAGTGCGCGCCGCAGACTGCGCCGTGGTCGATTGGCCGGACGGGTTAACGTCGACATGCTATGTTAGCTCAGGGTCTTCATTCGATCGGTGCCCTGGCTGAGCGCGGCGCTCAACGACATTTGCCGTGTCAGGAATGCCAGACCGACGTCGTCGACAATGGTCTGAGCCTGAGCCTGTTTCTCGTGGAAGGGTCGCGCGGTCGGCACGTTGTTTTCGATGTACATCTTCATGGCGGGAACCAGGCCTGTGTCGCCCAGCGCTGCCAGAATCGACTTGCGCGGTGTGACGAACCAGCTCTGGCCCTTTGCCAGCAACGGCGCGTTGTCGATGCTCGTAATCCAGCGCAGTAAATCGAGCGCCTGCTCTTTATTAGGCGCGTAGCGGGGCACACTGAAACCCCAGCCGCCCCACCAGCTTTTAGAGCCGGCCGGCCCGGCGGGCGGCAGGGCGATTTCTGCTTTGCCGTCCGCGTACCAGGCCGTGTTATCGCGCGCCACACTAAAAAAGAAGGGCCACTGGCGCATCATAGCGGCGCCGTCCGTCATGTAAGCCCGATTCTGGCCGGTGTAATCCAACGTGAAGGCTGTTTCCGGTAGAACATGATGGGTATGGATGAGATCGTAGGCGAATTGAAAGGCGGTGGCGGTGGCCTCGTCAAAGTTAAATACATTGCCGCCCGCCTGAGCCGTAAGATACGCCAGAAAAACAAACACCAGGCCTGGTCTGGTCAAGGCTTCGATGAGACCGCTCGCCCGATCGTGATTGAGCGCCTGCCCGACGGTGACGAGTTCAGCCCAGGTTTGCGGGACGCGCACGCCGCGCTGATCAAACCAGTCTTTGCGATACCAGAAATAGCCGATGGAGAATTCGTGCGGCACGCGATAACGTTGTCCCTGGTAAGCGTGCAAAACTTCGATCTGCGGGTCAAACAGGCGCGGGAAATCATCCCAGGTTTCAGCGGGAACCACATCGTCCAGCGGCTCCATCCAACCCGATCGATAGAACGCTGGGCCAGAGGCGTCGTCGTCACTGAGCACATCCACGGGACTGGTGCCGGCCGCAAAGGCCGGTGCGTACTGTTCGATCATCGCTTCGCCGGTGGCCGGGCCATCGACCAGTTCGACGGGATAGCCCGTTTGTGCTGTCCAGGCATCGACGACGGGGCGCATGGCCGCGTGCGCAAATTGTTGAATCGCCAGCCGGAGAGTTTTCTTTTGGGGGGCAGGTGTACTCTTGGCGGCCGGCAGACAGGCGGCTAATGCTCCGCCAATGGATACGGCTCCCGCTGCTTTGAAGAAGGCGCGTCTGGACAATCGATTTGGTGTGATCATATGGTTCCTCTTGTATGTTGGGCCTGCACAGGATACATCATGATCAATGCCAAAGTGCGCCGGTTTCTTACTGCGTGCTTTGGCGGGTGCCTTATGAGTGCGGCTGCCGCATCCGATAAATTGTCGCCAGTCCGCCCAGCGCCGTCTCGCGATACGAAGCCGACATATCGCGGCCGGTTTGGCCCATGACAGTAACCACCTCATCGAACGAAATGCGATGGCTGCCGTCGGAGAACAAGGCGTAATCGGCGCAGGTCAGTGCGCGCGACGCGGCAAAGACATTGCGCTCGATGCAGGGAATTTGCACCAGCCCGGCCACTGGATCGCAGGTAAGACCTAAGTGGTGTTCCAGCCCCATCTCGGCGGCATATTCTACTTGCCGCACGGTGCCCGCTAAAAACTGCGCGGCGGCGGCTGCCGCCATCGCGCACGCCACGCCCACTTCGCCCTGACAGCCCACTTGCGCCCCTGAAATTGATGCGTTGTTCTTGACCAGGTTGCCGATCAACCCGGCGGTCGCCAGTGCGCGCAAAGTTACTTCTTCGTGACTATCCACATTCTCTTGCAGATACCGCAGCACTGCGGGCACGATACCGGACGAACCACAAGTGGGCGCCGTGACCACCACGCCGCCCGCCGCGTTTTCTTCGGAGACTGCCAGCGCATAAGCCGAGAGTGTCCCCAATCGTTTGAGGTGTGGGCCGGACATATTCGCTTTGCGATAGAACGCCCACGCCTTGCGCGGCAAACCCAAACCGCCGGGCAGCACGCCTTCGGCTCGCAGGCCGCGATCGATCGCGGCGCTCATTGCCTGCCATACCTCGCGCAGAAACGACCAGATGTCTGATCCCTCGCGCTCTTCCACATATTCCCACAAAGTCTGACCGGTAGCTTCGCAGTGCGCCAGCAGATCGGTCAGCGTGCTCAAGTCATACACCGACTGAATCGTTTGCTCGGTCTGCGCTTCGCGCAGCGCGCCGCCACCGATGCTGTACACTTCCCACGTCGCCGTGACGTTGTTCTGATTGTCGAGCGCCTCGAAGCGCAAGCCGTTGGGGTGCAGCGGCAATTGCTGATCGGGCTGCCAGATGATCTCGGTGGGGATCGGCGCCAGCGGCGCGTACACCGCCCGATCGGTCAGGTGGCCCTTACCGGTGGCGGCCAGGCTGCCGAAGAGCGTGACACGAAAACGATGCGCCTCCGGATAGCGCTGGCGAAAAATCTCGGCGGCTTTACGCGGCCCCATCGTGTGGCTGCTCGACGGCCCGACGCCGATGCGGTACAGTTCGCGAATCGATTCCATTCTTGAGTCTAGTCCTTTCCTGCGTTCACTTATTTTACCAGACGCCCTGTATTCTCCTGCCGGGCCGCAAATCGGTCATATCGGAAAATTGCTGAAGGAGTCAGCAACGCCCCGATTCGCCCGAAATCAAAACGACGCAGGAACCCATTTCGGGCAATCTCTACGTCGCTAAACTTCATATCAAAGGATGAAGGCGTCAGAAGAAGGGGTGTTCGGGCAGATAGACTTTGGTCCAGCGCGAGCACGGGAAAAAATCAAATCGCTTGCAGATACAATGTCCGGCTGTAACCGACGTGCTCGGTGATGTCGTGCGGCAGGCCCAGCGTCATCAGCTCGTAGCCGCTGGCGCGATGAACCTCCGCGCCGTGTCGATCGGTAACGGTGTAGATCGCGGCGGAGATCAGACCTTTGAGCAAGGCTGCCGGTCTGGCGCTGCCGATCTGATGATCGCGGACGGCGACGGAATACACGGCTTCGCGCCCATCCGATCGGACGTACTCGACCACCGAGGCCTGAAATTCTTCGAGCCGTTCCAGCCGATGCAGCGTGCCATCTTGAATCACGTGACGAATGCGTTTGTAGAACGCGATGTAACTCGCATACTCGGCCAGTTCGGCGTCGCTCAATTCGTTAAGGCTGGAGCC
>JACRBO010000722.1 GCA_016219235.1 Chloroflexota bacterium | reverse complement strand
TAACGCTTCACGCAGCGCCGTCGAATCTGGATCGGGATAGATGTGCAGGAACGGCGCAGTCGCCAGGGCCTCACGCACTTTAGGCGACGGGCCATACGGATTCTCATTCGCATCGAGTTTGACGATCTGATCCGGTGTGCGACTGAGTTTCTGCGACAACACCTCGAACGGCAGAATGGGCGTGTAAGGCTTCATCGCCGCGATGTCAGGTCGGATAAAATGAACCACAGATGACACAGATAACACGGATTTATCTGTGGTTTTCTCAGCGCTCTCTGCGTGCTCGGCGGTGATTTGGGTTCTGAGTAACGCCGCCTGTGCATGGCCGTCGAGTTGTTCCGCGAAGGCGATACGCGCCGCCTGTTCGCTTAAGGTCGCTGACGATTCATCGTCCAATGCAATCAGGCTCGTAATCCGCACGAAATCCAGCGCATTCAGCGGCGAGGCAAAACGCGCCGTGCCGCCCGTGGGCATGGTGTGGCTCGGCCCGGCGACGTAATCGCCCAGCACCTCAAAAGAGCGCTCGCCGATGAACAACCCACCCGCGTGTGTGATCATCTCCTCGTATTTCGCGGGGTCTTCGACCGCGAGGCACATGTGTTCCGGCGCATACTCGTCCGCCAAACGCACCGCCTCATCCAGATCGCGTGTGATGACGATGCCGCCCTGCCCTTGCAGCGAAGTGGCGATGATCGACGCGCGGCTGCGATCTTCCATTTGCCGCGCCACTTCGATCTGCACCTTCTCCGCGAGAGACGCCGACGGCGTAAACAAAATCGCCGACGCCAGCACATCGTGTTCGGCTTGCGCGATCAGATCGGCGGCGACCCATTCGGCATCGGCCGAATCATCGGCAATCACCACAGTCTCGGTCGGACCAGCCAGTCCATCCAAACCCACTAAGCCAAACACTTGCTGCTTCGCCAAAGTCACGAACAAGTTGCCGGGGCCGACGATTTTATCAACCCGTTGAATCGACTCTGTGCCATAGGCCAACGCCGCAATCGCCTGTGCACCGCCCAGCGTGTAGATCGTGTCAATCCCCGCGATGTGTGCGGCGGCGAGGATCACATCGGAGATCGTGCCCGTGCTGCGATTCGGCGGCGTGACCACGAGCACATCTTGCACGCCCGCCACTTGCGCCGGAATCGCCGACATCAACAACGTCGAGGGCAGCGGCGCAGTGCCACCGGGCACGTACACGCCCACCCGCGTCAGCGGCGTCATCTTTTGCCCGAGCGTGCCGCCCATTTCAGTGGTCGTCCATGACGGCAACGGCTGATGTTGATGGAAACGGCGCACGCGATCGGCCGCGAATTCCAACGAGTCGATCAACTCACGCGGCAAACGATCGGCCGCTGCGGCCAACGCCGCCCGATCGATCTTCAAGCCTTCGAGGCTCACGCCGTCGATGCGGAACGTCCACTCGCGCAGAGCCGCATCGCCGCGCGATCGAACGTCGGCCAGAATTTCGGCTACCGCTTCGGCGGGTGCGATGTCGCGGCCAAAGATGCGACGCAGGCTGGCGCGCAATGATTCAGGCAGCGGCGTCTCGGCCCTGACGCGATTGAGGAGGGTGGATTGGGCTTCGGTGACGGAATAAATCTTCAACATGAGTCACTCCATGATGAGTGACGAGTAACGAGTGACGAGTGATTGGCTTTTCACTCGTCACTCGTTACTCGTCATGCCTCACGCAATAGTTTCAACACTTGTGTATATCTCGGCGGCTCTTCTTCAAAGATGTAGGTGACGGGCGTGACGACGACGCCGCTGCCGCCGATGGCGCGCAATTCGTTGATCGTCGGCATGACCAGGTCTTTGCGTATGACAATGCTGACGGAATACCACGCGCTGCCGTCCCGCGCGATGATCGGGGCAATGTTTGGACCTTGCAGACCGCTGAGGTGCGGCTGCGCGAACAAAAACTGCTCGATGGCTTCGGGCGAGTCGCCGCGCATGTTGGCAAAGACCAGGTAACTGCCTTGCGCGCGCAAATGCGCTTCGATGAATTCCAGTAATTGACGCGCAACCGCCAAGACTTCAGGCCGCTGCTGTAAGGCTGATCGATTGGCGATGAGGACGGCCTGCGATTTCAAGATCACGCCATCGGGCAGCGGGCGCAGGCGATTGTCGCGCAAGGTCGTGCCCGTCGAGACGAGATCGGCGATCAAGTCCGCGTAACCGATCGTGGGTGCGACTTCGAGCGTGCCTTCGGAATCGATCAACTTCACATCCGACAGGCCGTGCTGCGCAAGATAGGCACGGGTGAGGTTGGGATACTTGGTCGCCACGCGGAGCCGATCGGGTTGTTGAGCTTGCCGCGTGACGAGGTCGCTTACGGAGAGGACATCGTCCCACACTTCAGGCACGGCCAGCGCCAGCTGACATGATCCAAAACCCAGTGCTTCATGCAAAATGATGATGTCGTCACCGTCGCCGCGCTTTTCTTCCACCGCATCAAGGCCGCTGATGCCAAAATCGAGGCTGCCCTGCCGCACGCCCACGACGATGTCGCCGGGCCGTTGGAACAGTACGGACAGGTCGGGCACGGCGGGCACGGTGGCCTGATACTGGCGCGGATTAGGCTTGTAGATGCTCAGGCCGCAGGCATCGAGAAACGCCAG
Source organism: Chloroflexota bacterium (assembly GCA_016219235.1). Next base: position 357 of record JACRBO010000722.1, on the reverse strand, counting down.
CGATTCCGGCTCCAGGCGGCCTTTGGAGGGTAAAGCGAAACGGATGTCGGTACGTGACATGTAGATTGTCCTTTAGTCGGGCAAGTTGACAACTTGCCATACAAATAGAAAGCCCTGAAATGGTTGGGCAAGTTGGCAACTTGCCATACAAATAAAAAACCCTTCGAAGTCTCGAAGGGTTTGTGATTGAAACAACATCAGGCGCGATCAGGCAGACCTTCGAGTACGGGTAAGGTTTGCATGATGATGATGCGCCGCAACGGTGTAGATTTTCAGCATGAACGAAACTTTATCATACGGGCTTCGATCCGTCAATCGGCAATCTGCACAACGCCAGTCCCCGATCAACAAGGCAAT
>JACRBO010000721.1 GCA_016219235.1 Chloroflexota bacterium | reverse complement strand
GCGTACGGTTCGGAAAATCACTGGTTGCTGTCCGATGTACTCAAAGACGAGTGGGGCTTTGAAGGGCTGGTCGTGTCCGATTGGGGCGCGGTGCATGATCGCGTGAAAGCGCTGCAAGGCGGCCTCGATTGGGAGATGCCCGGCCCCAAAGAGCGGCGCGTGACAGCGGTGATCGATGCGGTGCGCAGCGGCGAGTTGGACGAAGCCGTGCTAAATGAAGCCGTGCGCCGCATTTTGCGTATCGTGTTCAAAGCGGCTGAAACGCCTAAGGGCGTGCCCGACGGCGGCACGTTCGACGTCGACGCACATCACGCGCTCGCGCGCCAGATTGCGACCGAGGGCATGGTCCTGCTCAAGAACAACGGCCTGCTGCCGCTGAAGAATCCGCAGCACATCGCGATGATTGGCCGCGCGGCCGAGCACGCGCACTTTCAGGGCGGCGGCAGTTCCCACATCAACCCCACGCGCGTCGCCGTGCCGTTCAAGGAAGTGCAGCAACTTGCCGAACACGCCGAGCTGACCTATGCTGAAGGTTATCCCACCGACAACAGTTTCCAACAGCCGCTGATTGATCAGGCAGTCACACTCGCCAAAACCGCGGATGTCGCCCTGCTCTACATCGCTCTGCCGTCCTTCAAGGAATCCGAGGGTTACGATCGCGCCGATCTCGATCTGACTGCGCAGCAAGTGGCGTTGATCAAGGCGGTGGCGGCCATTCAACCCAACACGATCGTCATTCTCAACAACGGCGCACCGGTCGCGATGGGCGACTGGATCGACGGTGTGGCCGCCGTGCTCGAAGCATACATGATGGGTCAGGCGGGCGGTGGCGCGATTGCGGATGTGCTCTTCGGGCGCGTGAATCCATCGGGCAAACTGGCCGAAACGTTTCCACAGCGCTTGACCGACACACCAGCGTATCTCAATTATCCGGGCGAAAACGGCGTGGTGCGTTACGGCGAAGGCTTGTTCATCGGCTATCGCTATTATGATGCGCGCGAAGTGCCGGTGCGTTTCCCGTTTGGTTATGGTCTGAGCTACACCACGTTCGCGTACAGCCATCCCAAAGTTTCGGCGACGACCTTCAAGGATGTCGATGGCGTCAGCGTCTCGATCGATGTGACGAATACCGGCTCAGTGGCCGGCAAAGAAACCGTGCAAGTCTACGTCCACGATCGGCAGTCGCGGCTCGTGCGGCCGCCGAAGGAATTGAAAGGCTTTGCCAAAGTCGAACTGCAACCGGGCGAGACGAAAACCGTCACGATCGAGTTGGGGTTCCGCGCCTTCGCCTACTACGATCCGGCTTATCATCAATGGGTCACCGAAGACGGCGAGTTCAACATTTTGATCGGCGCATCAGCCGCCGACATCCGCGCTACGCTGGCTGTGACGCTGCACTCCACGCTCGATCTGCCGTGCACGCTCGATCGGGAAAGCACCGTGCGCGACTGGGTGAACTATCGGCGCGGCCAGCCGGTGTTTGAGCCTTTCATGCAGCAGTTGACGGCCAGCATGGCTGCGATGTTCGGCGGCGGCGACAGCGGCGACGGCGCCGACAACGGCGGCGGCATCGGCATGGAGATGCAGGGCTTCATTCTGGAAATGCCCTTGCTGAGTTTGCTCGAATTTCAGGAAAGCGCGTTGCCGCGACCGGCGGTTGAGATCGTGGACGATCTGCTGAAGCAAGTGCATGCGCTGTAACAGCGCAAAATGCTCAAAGCGGATTGTCAAATCCGCGAATTCCGATGGACACTTGCACCCACTCCGCTACGCTACGGGACTTCATGCGTGCAGTACGGTGTGACGGTTAAGTCGCTTGACAATGCCAGATTAGCCACAACAGAGCACAAAGAACACAAAGTAATCCTGACTTTCTTTCGTGTGCTTTGCTTTCTCTCGTGGCAATTGGCCGAATTTAATGTTGTCGTGGTAGTTGCAATGAATCTATCACCGCAGAGACGCAGAGGGCGCAGAGCCTGTGGTTAGCGCTGCGCGGTCTGCCGCTCTGCGGTGTATTGTGTGTGAGGCGAACAATGAAATACGGACACTTTGACGACGAGCGCCGCGAGTATGTCATCACGCGGCCCGATACACCCCTGCCGTGGATCAACTATCTGGGCAGCGAAGATTACTTTGGATTGATCAGCAACACGGCGGGCGGCTACTCGTTCTATCGCGATGCGCGCCTGCGCCGCCTGACGCGCTATCGTTACAACAACGCGCCGCTCGACAACGGCGGGCGCTACATCTATCTGCGCGACAATGACTCGTGCGAGTTCTGGTCGCCGTCGTGGATGCCCACGCGCCGCGAACTCGACGACTACACTTGCCGTCACGGTCTTGGTTACTCGATCATTGGTTCGACCTTCAAGGGCATCGAAGCGCGCACGACGTATTTTGTGCCGCTGGGTGAAACGCTGGAGGTATGGCGAGTGGCGATCACCAACCACCGATCGGCCTCCGCGCACCTCTCGGTTTTCTCGTCCGTCGAGTTTTGTTTGTGGGACGCCAACGACGACGCCACTAATTTCCAGCGCAACTTCAGCACGGGTCAGGTTGAAGTCGAAGACGACGTGATCTATCACAAGACCGAGTATCGCGAACGGCGCGATCACTTCGCGTATTTTGCGTGCAGCGAACCGCTGGCCGGCTTCGACACGCAGCGCGAGAATTTTCTGGGGGCCTATCGGGATTGGCGTGAGCCGAGCGTGGTGGAGCAGGGCGAATCGACGAATTCGATCGCGCACGGGTGGCAGCCCATCGGTTCGCATCACGTCCGATTGGATCTGCGACCCGGCGAGACCCGCACCGTCATCTTCGTACTGGGCTATCACGAGAACCCGCGCGATCAGAAGTTCGATCCGCCTGAATCGCAGACGATCAACAAACGCACGGTCAAACCCGTCATCGATTACTACCGCAACGCCGATAACGTACAAGAGGCGTTGGATGTCTTGCGCGGCTACTGGCACGACCGGCTGAACATCTTGCAAGTGACCACGCCGGACGAGCACACCAATCGGATGGTGAACATCTGGAATGCCTACCAGTGCATGATCACGTTCAACCTGTCGCGGTCGGCCTCGTACTTTGAAAGCGGCATCGGGCGCGGCATGGGCTTCCGCGATTCGAATCAAGACTTGCTGGGCTTCGTGCACATGATCCCCGCACGCGCGCGACAGCGCATCATCGATCTGGCTTCAACGCAGTTGGAAAGCGGCGGCGCGTATCACCAGTATCAACCGTTGACCAAGCGCGGCAATGATGCGGTCGGCGGCAACTTTAACGACGATCCCGCGTGGCTGATTCTGGGCGTGTCGGCCTACTTGAAAGAAACCGGTGACTGGAGCATCCTCAACGAGCCGGTGCCCTACGATAACAAGCCCAACACCAAACAACCGTTGTATGAACACTTGCAGCGCAGTTTCCGCTATACGCTCGATCGGCTGGGGCCGCATGGTCTGCCGTTGATCGGCCGCGCCGATTGGAACGACTGTCTCAATCTCAACTGCTTCTCGGAAGAACCGGGCGAGTCGTTCCAGACCACGACCAATCGTGAAGGCAAGGTGGCCGAATCGGTCTTCATTGCCGGGTTGTTTGTGCTGGCCGCGCACGAACTGGCCGCTATTGCCCAACATCAACAGTTGGCCGATGAAGCCGCGATCTATTGCGATGCCGTCGAGTTAATGGAACGCACGATTGATGAGCACGGCTGGGATGGCGAGTGGTTCCTGCGCGCCTACGATGCGTTTGGCAAGAAGATCGGATCGAACGAGTGCGCCGAAGGCCGCATCTTCATCGAATCGAATGGCATCTGCATCATGGCCGGCATCGGCTTACAGGACGGTCGAGCGCAGAAAGCCTTAGCGGGCGTCGAACAACATCTCGCCACGCCGCACGGCATTGTGCTGCAACAGCCCGCCTACTCACGTTACTACGTCGAACTCGGCGAAATCTCCTCGTATCCCCCCGGTTACAAGGAAAACGCCGGCATCTTCTGCCACACCAATCCGTGGATCATGATCGCGGAAGCGCTGACGGGCCGCGGTGATCGCGCTTTCGATTATTACTCGCGCATCAACCCCTCGGCGCGTGAAGCGATCAGCGAAGTGCATCGCAGCGAGCCGTATGTGTACGCGCAGATGATCGCGGGCAAGGACGCGGCCACGCACGGCGAGGCCAAGAACAGCTGGCTCACCGGCACGGCGGCGTGGAACTACGCGGCGATCACGCAGTACATTCTGGGCATTCGTCCCATGCTCGATGGATTACAGATTGCGCCCGTCATTCCAGCCGATTGGCCCGGCTTCACCGCGACGCGCGTGTATCGCGGCGTGACCTATCACATCGACGTGAAGCGCAGCGGACCGGGCAATACGGTGGCGCTAATCGTGGATGGACAGCTCATCGCGGGCAACATCGTGCCGCTGCCGTCGCGCGAACTG
>JACRBO010000713.1 GCA_016219235.1 Chloroflexota bacterium | reverse complement strand
TGGTCAATTCAGTCGAAGGACAAACGCGCATGATGTGGCACGACCTCGACGGTTCAGATGCGCGCAACGAAACCCTTATCCCTCTGTTGATGCAGCCTGCGCCTGCGGCGCGGCAGAACGTGCAGCGCGCCCTCGCACCACTGCGCGATCGACGCCGCATTGATCTATTACGTTGGCCTATACTCCGGGCTGTGCTGCAGAATCGCTGGCCGCAGTTGATCGCTCGCGCCATCGCGCTGGCGGGTTTTCTCATCGCCATCATTGCCGGCCTGATCGGCACGCCGGTGGGCAGTCACAACTTCGGCATCGTCTTCGTGTGGATCGCGTGGTGGGCGCTGCTGATGCTGATCGCCGTGCCGGTCTTCGGACGCGGCTGGTGCAGCATCTGCCCCATTCCCATGCCGGGCGAATGCCTGCAAAATGGCGCGGTGCTTGGCCCTCAGAAAAAAGGGCTGAGTCTCAATCGCAAGTGGCCCAAACGCTTTCGCAATATCTGGCTGCAAAACATCGCCTTTACACTGGTCGCCTTGTTCAGCGCCGTCATCCTGACGCAGCCCACCATCACGGCGATTGTGCTGTTGGCCTTTCTCTTCGTCGCCATCGGCACCAGCCTGATCTTTGAGCGGCGTGCCTTCTGCCGTTATCTCTGCCCCGTCGGCGGTTTCATTGGCCTGTATTCGCAACTCGCGCCGCTCGAAATTCGCGTGAAGGACACGGCCATCTGCGCGGCACACACCGATAAATCGTGCTACGTGGGCAGCGCCGACGGTTATGGCTGCCCGTGGTTGTTGTATCCCGGCGCGCTGACGAAGAACACCTATTGCGGCACGTGCCTGGAATGCCTGCGCACCTGTCCGCACGACAACCTCGCGCTTAACTTGCGACCGTTCGGCGCGGACTTGCATCAACCGGCGGATCGCAAACTCGATGAGGCGTTTAAGGCCTTCATCATGCTGGGTGGCGCGCTGATCTACTCGGCGGTGATGTTGGGACCGTGGGGCGCGTTGAAGTCCGCCGCATACACCATCGGCAGCGGGATGTGGCTGATGTATGCGCTCTCGTTTTTAGGCTTGATTTTCGGGATTTTGCCAGGGCTGTTTCTGAGCGCGGTCGCCATCGGTCGCGCTTTAAGCAAGTCCAATCAACCGCTTAAGAAAATTTTATCGCCTTCGCCTATGCGCTCGTGCCGCTGGGCCTCACGGCGTGGATCGCGTTCAGCCTGTCGTTCGTGTTCGCCAACCTCTCGTATCTGTGGCCCACGTTGAGCGATCCGCTGGGGCTGGGCTGGAATCTCTTCGGCACGTTGAATGTGAACTGGCAGCCGTATCTCACCTCGCTGGTGCCGCTGTTGCAAACGAGTGTGTTGGTCGTCGGGTTGGCGTGGGCGTGTGTGACGGCGCGCAACATCGCCGCCGAAAAATCGACTGGCCGCAAGGCGCTGTTGCAGGCCTCGCCGGTGATGGGCTTCTGCTTCGCCGTCACGGCCAGTTTAATGGGATTGTTGATCGGATGAAGGCTGAACGCTGTGCGCGAGTGTTAGTCATTTTGATCGCGATCGGTTTGCCGATGCTGATCGTGACAGCCCGATCGGCTGGTGGCGGCCCGATCGAGCTGCACGGCGTCATGGCCGACGAGGGCGGCTGGACACCGGGTGAAATCACGGCGGCTGTTGGCGAACCGATCAACTTGCGGCTCACCTCCGACGATGTCGTGCACGGCTTTGCGATCGGCCAAAGCGATCGACCAACCCTCGATGTAATGCCGGGCAAATGGACGACCACCACAGTGATCTTCGATCGACCCGGCAAGTACACGTTTTACTGCACGCGCTGGTGCGGGGCCAATCACTGGCGCATGCGGGGTACAATCGAAGTGACAGGGGATGAGACGAACACCCCTGTTGAGCCGCCCCCGCTGTACGCGATACTGAAACTCGATCTGGATGCCCCCCACCTCAGCGAGGTGGCGCCTGATATTAAGCCCTTGGCGGCACGCGGCGCTGCGTTGAACGTCAGACCCGGTGTCGCCGCCGATCTCGATCGGGCCGACGCCTATCGGGTGCAGAGTCCCGCGCAGGTGTGGCGGCAGTTGCGCGCGCGTGCTTCATCAAAGTCGTTGACCGATCAGCAAGTGTGGGACTTAGTCGCGCTGACGTGGCAATCGAACACAACGCCGGAGCGATTGGCGGCAGGCAAAAAATTGTATGCCGAAAACTGCGCGGCCTGTCATGGTGAGACAGGCCAGGGCGATGGCGTCATGGCCGGTTCATTGCAGACAGCGAACCCGTCGGATATGCCGGGTATGATCGGGCACGCCACCGTTACGCCGATCGATTTCACCGACGCGCGGAACATGCTCGGCGCGAATTCGGCCCTGTTGCAAGGTAAAATCGTGCGCGGCGGCATGGGCACCGGTATGCCGTACTGGGGGCCGATCTTCACCGAGGCGCAGACGTGGGCGTTGATTGATTATCTGTGGACATTTCAGTTTGAGTAACGAGGAGGGACAACCTTGACGACGAAACCATCGAAGAAAGTGACGCCGCCGAAACAGCCGGGCTTTCCCATCTGGCTGCCGCTAATCATCGTGGCGGGTGTGGTGCTGATCGCGGTCGCGGTGTTGAGCAACACTGGTAGCTCAACGACCGTGCCCACTGTGCCCATTACCAGCGGCGCTCCAGCGTTGAGCGTCGATAAGGACAAGTTTGACTTTGGCGATGTGAAGCTGGGGCAGACGGTGCAAGTCTCGTTCGAGGTCGCCAACACGGGTGATGCGCCACTGCGTTTCAAGGAGAAGCCCTACATCGAAGTCGCGGCGGGGTGTTGACCGCCGGTCCCGGCCATCGGTACGATGGTCCTCATGCCCGGCCAGAAAACCACCCTGTCGATGTCGTTCATGATGCACGGCGAGATGGGCGGCCCGCACGATTTTCGCGTGCACCTGCTCACCAACGATCCCGCGCAGCCGGAGAAAGTGCTGCAAGTGTTGTCTAACTGGCAGTAAGCGATTTGGTGCGGTGCAAGTATGAGTCCAGTGCGCGCCTGATCTCTTCGCCGTTCGTATCGCCCGCCAATACCTCGGCCTGCGCATTCAGGTCTGGTCCACCCAAACGCAATCGCACGGGCGCACCGCCGCGCAGATTACGCCACCACGTCTTTTGCCCGGGCGCGCCAGGCAGGATGTAGATCAGTTTATCGGCTTACACAAATTGCACCGGCAGTGTGTAAGTCTTGCCGCTCTTGCGGCCCTGATAAGTGATCAGCACGATCAATTTGCTGAACAATCGATGGACGGGGGGAACACAAAATCAAGCGCACGATCGGATTAACGATATGATTCATGAACCACATAGCCAAGTGCTCCTTGAGCGCCCTGATTCAAACCCGGGTTCACAACGGAAACGCAAATATCACGCTTTGAACGAGGCGTGTGACGTAGACGGCCTGCTCCAGCGTCAGATAAGTGCAGCGATCGTCGCTGTGCTGCTGGCGATATTCACGAGCGTGTTCTTCTGACCAGAAGAAGATGGACTTGCTTCAGAAGGCATCGATGATGCTGGGATCGCGCAGCCGGGCAAAGTTGACCTGCGGCGCGGCCACGATGGGGCGGGCGCCGGCCTCGGCCACCCGATAGTTCAAGTCGCGATCGATCTCGATATGCAGCGGCTGGCCGCAATGCGCGCATTCCGTCGTGAGCGAGATGGAGGTGAAGTCCGGTCGTAAGCGCCCTTGCACGAAGGGCGTCGCAATCGCATCGACCGCTCAAGCCGCATACAACGACTCGCCGGTGTTGGCCGTGAAGCGATGCGGCGTCCGCGCGGCCGTCACCGGATACGCCCACTCCACCCCGCCCGCTTCGTCGCGAAACAAAAAGGTCAGATGCCGTTCCAGATCGTCGAGGAGGGCGTTTGTCCGATCGAGCAGCAGATTCAAGCGGGCGGCGATCAATTCCGGCGACAACGGCCGGCCCGCGATCGGCAGTTCCGTCACGACGAAATTTCGCACGCGATGATGATCGGCCGTCATAAAGGCCGTCGGCGCATCGCCGGTGTTGCCCTTCACCTGCCGCTGCCAGATAAACGCCGGAATCGGGATGAGTCGCCGGCCCATGCCCAGCAACAAAGCATTGCTCATGATTGTCTCCTATCGTGAGTGCACGTGATGAAGCGGCTTCGTTTGACTGCGGCCAGAATAGTCCTGCGCACCGGGCGCAGACCTCGGAGGTTTTCACGGCTGATGGGCCATGCTTGACCGTCTCATGAAACCTCCGAGGTCTTGACTGGCGATCAACCCATGTTAGCCACATCCGGTTGAATCTATGGCGATGTCTGGACGGCCGGAAGAATGTATTGATCGATCAACTGAAATATGGCGTCATGGTTATCCAGTTGAGCCGTCGTGACGATGACCAGATCAAACTGTGGAACCACGAAGATCGTCTGTCCATAGCGCCCCAACGCGGCGTAGGCTATCGGCGATGACTGCGTCCACCATTGATAGCCGTAGTCCAGATTACCCTCGGCCTGCGCGTGGGCGTGCGTGGCCGTCTGTATCCATTCGGTGGAGATGATTTGGTGACCCGCCCAGCGTCCGCCCTGGAGATACAAATAGCCCAGTTTCGCCATATCGCGTGGCGTCAATTGCAATCCCCAGCCGCCGATGGGCAGGCCGGCAGCGTCGGTCTCCCATTCCGCATTCGAAATGCCAAGCGGCTTGAACAAGTATTGTTCGGCAAAGTCGCGAGTGTTCAGGCCCGTTGTCTGCTGAACAATGGCGGACAACAAATGTGAGCAGCCCGAGCAATAGTTGAACTGGCTGCCAGGCGGCACAGCCATTGGCTTATCGAGCATGAACTTGACCCAATCCGCGCTTCCATACATGGCCTGATAGGCCGGATCGCCTTCTTGCCAATCCAGGCCAGACTGCATCGTCAGCACATCTTCCAGCGTCATCTCTTCCTTTTGCCCGTCGAGATTGGCGAATGTACGCTCTGAGAAAAAATCGACGATTCGATGGTCAGTTCCATCGATATAGCCATGATCGATCGCGATGCCAACGAGCGTGGCCACGAAGCTCTTGGTGCAGGAATATAACACGTGACGTGTGTCCTGTTGATATGACCCAAAATAGGTTTCGCTGACCAGATAGCCGTTCCGAATGATCAGGAGGCTGTGTAAGTCCAGGCGCTGTTGTCGGATCGCATCCAACAGCTCTGCCAGCTTCGCTGAGTCCATGCCCTGTTCTTCCGGGGGCGAGGTGCGCCAGGCCGCAGTGGGCCAGTATACGCCGGTGTCCGAGATCGGAGTCGAGGTACCGGCGGGCGCGACGGTGACCGGCAGACTTGAACACCCGGCCAACATCACAGTCAGCACGCACAGCACGGCGCAGCATCCACGTAATCGGTCGATGAATTTGGTGGTCATATCGCTCAGCCTGTTTCTATGTATGTGTCACGCATAGCTCAAACTATCGCGCACGCTGATCAACGTGGCGTTGCGCGCCGGCAAGATCGAAGCCAGCGTCGAGATGACAAACACGATCGCCAGCCACACCCCGACGGCCGTCCAATCGTACTGGTACGAGAGTTCCATGTTGAAGATCGCCTGGCCCATCGCGCCGGCGACGACGCGCGCCAGACCCAACGATACCACGATCGACACGAGCCAGCTGATCGCGCCTTGCAGCACGCCTTCCAGCATGAACATGCCCATAATCGTGCGCGAGCGCGCGCCGATGGCCCGCAGCACACCGATCTCTTTGGTGCGCTCGACGACGCTGATCGACAACGCCCCCATCAGGCCGATGCCGCCCACTGCGGCAATCATGATCGCCAACGCCAGCAGCATCGAAGTGAAGATCGCAAACTGGCTCGTCGCCCGTTTCTGGATTTCGATTTCAGTCTGGCTGTAACCCAGCTTCAAGTTACCGACTTCAAATTGATTCTTCAGCTGCGCCGTGACTGCATCCACCGCTGTTTCCGTATGGGCTGTGGTCCGCACGTGCAGCAGGTTGCCCCGATTGATCTTGTTGCTGACTTCATAGACCACCTCCGTCGGCGCATAGATCGCGTCCGATGAAAAGTTATCGTTGAAGATCACCTGATACAGGCCCACCACCTGCCAATCGGTTTTGCCGATGCCGCCGATGTCGAGCGTAATCGTGTCGCCCACCACGATGTCGTTCTTGCCGGCCGTGTCTTGATTCATCACAATCGCGCGGCTGTCGCCGGGGATCAACCAGCGGCCGGCGATGACGACTTCGCGGTAGAAGTCACTGCCGATCGGCACGCCGACCAGCTCCGCGCCCAACCCGGCTTCTTTAGCCCGTTTGCCGTCACGCAGGATCGAGACTGAGTACGTCGGCCACAACTCGATCGCCTCTACACCCTCGGTGGCCGACGTGATCCCCGCCAGGCGATCCACCCGCTGGCGTTCGCGGAAGGACAGCGTCACATCGAAGTTGCGGCGTTGAAAGACCTCGTCGAGCGTAAAGTCGATCGATCTCGAGAGCGTCATCACCAGCAGAAACATCGTGCCAGCAGAGACCAGCACCAGCTGCGTCAGGATCAAACGACCCTTGCGCCGAAAGAGATTGCCCAGCGCTGTCGCGTAATGCGACGGCAGCAGCTTCGCGCCGATACGCTCCACCAACCGATCGAGCCAGCTGGATCCAAAGTCGCCGCCCAGGCCGTAACTGGCAATCGCCTGCCGCACGGTGATGCCCGCCGCGCTCAATACCGGAATCAGGCCGGCCAGCAGCGGCACGCCCATCGCCGCAATCACTTGCAGGATGGTGGCCTGGGTGGACACCTGGAACGTCGTGTAATCGATGTTGAACAGATTCAAGAACCACTGCGTCATCCCGAACGCCAGGAACATGCCCAGCGGCAGCGCGATGATCAACGCCAGCAGACCGTACGCCAGTACGCCGGCCAGATACACTTTGATAATCGTCGGCGCGCGCCCGCCGATCGCTTTGATGATGCCGATCTGGTTCGTCTGCTGCGTGATGAGCGCCGTTAGCGTATTGAAGACCAGCACCACGCTCATGAACAGCGAGATGACGGCCAGCACCTGCATCACCAGCGTCATGCCCTCAACGTACATGCGCCCCCAGTGTTTGAGCGGGTCTTGATACAGTGTCATCATCACGCCGATGCCCTGTTTCGATAACTTATCTTTGATATCGGCGGCGACTTCTTTGGCATACTCGGCGCTGTAGGGCGTAACGCGGATCAACAGGCTGAGATATTTGCCGGATGGCACGCCAAAGCGTTCCATCTGATCGGCGTTGGCGAAGAAGTAAGGCGGCCCGCCGAAATCGGGCGGCGGCACAAAGGGATGGCGGATCAGGCCGCCGAGCGGGTACTCGTGTTCGGTGTTGTCGTAGCGAATGAGGATGTGATCGCCTACGCCAATTTTGAGGAACTGGCTGGCCAGCCGCTCGATGTCGATGGCGTCGCCCTGAGGCCACTGGCCCTCCTTGAGCTGCACCAGATCGCTGTGCTGATCGGTGTAATCATCGCGCATCACCAGCGAGCCTTGTTTCCAGTCATCCTGTGGATTGACTTTGTACCGGACGGTGATCATATTCTGAACTTCGATGTCCAGCACGCCCGGCACCGACCGCAGCGCCAGCGCATCGTCGCGGCTGATGTACGCGCTCAAGAACATGTTGATGTGCGACGGCGTGACCGATTGATGCGCGGCGTCCATCCCCGATAGCATTTTGTCGGTCATGCCAAAGATCGCGCCGATGGCGAACACGCCGGCCGCGATGCTCAGCACACTCAGCAGCGTGCGCACTTTGTTGTGCCACAGATCAGACCAGACCTTCTGCCAGATAACGCTCATTATATTCGTTCGTCCGTTAGACCTGTCAGGTGGCGCAATAAATACCTGAAAAACAAGCCAATATTTGCGCCACCTGACAGGTCTCTAATAACCTGCCCAGCCGGGCTGCCCGACGTATTCATCGCGCGTGATGCGCCCGTCCAGAATCTCGACCACCCGCGGCACGCGCTGCGCCAGTTCCTTATCATGCGTGACCATGAGCACGGTTTTACCCTGCCCGACGACTTCGCTGAACAACTCAAAAACATCCTGCGAAGTGCGCGAATCGAGGTTGCCGGTCGGCTCGTCGGCCACGATCAGCGCGGGATCGTTGGCTAACGCGCGCGCAATCGCCGCGCGCTGCTGCTGCCCGCCCGACACGGCGCTCGGCAGTTTGTGAAGTTGATCGCTCAGGCCAACGATGTCCAGCAAATGCGCGGCCCGTTCGCGTCGTTCGTGCCGCTGATATTTTCCGGCCAGGTCCATCGGCAGGA
>JACRBO010000715.1 GCA_016219235.1 Chloroflexota bacterium | reverse complement strand
GCTCGATCGGGGAACAGTTCCAACGCGATCTTGTATGTCAGCCACACCGTCGCCGCGCCCATCAGCACCGATAACAGTCGAACGATATGCACAGCCAGCACCGTGCCGCGCCACGGAAACGCTTCGCGCTCGGGGTTGTGCACGACCAGGTTGCGATTGCCATCGGGTGTGATGACGCCGTTATCGACGTGCGGATTCTCGCGGCGTACTTCGGCCAGATCACTCGTATCGATCCAGAACGTGGCCCAGCCCGTGAGGTAATAGTACAGCGGCGGCTGACTGGCCTCCTGCTTCCACGGCCCGACGTTCTGCGCGTCCTGCACGGGCAGCGGATTGCCCTTGCTCAACCACTGCACCATGGGATAGTGCCACAGCTCATCAGAGGCTTCAAAAATAGGGGTAACGATGCTGTATAGCGAAGCCAGCAAAACGAAGAGGACGAGGACGGCCCTGATATTGAACACTCGCGGCCAGTAACGAGTGACGAGTAACGAGTGAAAACTCATCGTGTCATCTTGTCAGCATGTCATCTTGTCACAGTTTCAGCGAGACAAGATAACGCTTAGTCCACCGCGCTCGATGGCAGGCGTACTTCTTCATGATAGGCGCGCTCGACGTTGACCGACCACACATCGTGCACGCCCTGCCCCAGCAAGTTCTTCACGGCCAGCATCGCCGTCAGCATCGAGTGGTCTTGATTGTTGTACATGTGCAGTCCGTTGCGGCCCACCGTTTGCAGATTCGGAATCGAATCGAGAAAGCCGCGAATGCGTTCCAGGTACGATTCGTATTCACCGGTATACACGGGATACGTCTTCAACTGGCGAATCACCGTGCCGCCTTCCACGTCGGCGGCGCGCGCCAGGCCCATCGTTTCCAGTTCGCGCGTGCCCAGCGCAATCAGCGCCTCATCGCTCATGGCCCACAACTCGTCGCCTTCGTTGCAGAAATATTCCAGCCCCAAAAACGTCTTGCTTTGATCGGGCACCATCTCAGGACTCCAGTTCTTGAAGTTCTGAATGCGTCCCACCTTCACTTCCGGCGCGTGGATGTAAATCCAGTTATCGGGGAACAAGTTCGGTTGGTTGACGATCAGTCCCACCGTAAAATAATCGCGATACGTCAACTGCGCGGCTCCGTCACGCACATCGATCGGCGCAGGTGGATCGAGTTTGGCGATCAGTTCGCTGATGGGCATCGTCGAGATGACGGCCTCCGTCTCGATCGTTTCGTCGCGTCCATCCGATCGGACCACCACGCCCGTCACGCGCCCGCGATCGTGTCGCACTGCGAGCACATCCGCGTTGAGGCGCACCTCGCCGCCGCGCTGCTCGATCAATTGCTGGGCGCGTTCCCACAACATGCCCGGCCCCAGTCGCGGATAGTGAAACTCTTCGATCAACGATTTGACGTTCTTCGCGCCGCGCACCCCGAAGATCGCCCCCATCACCGCGCGCGGCAGCGACAGGTTCTGAATACGCTGCGCCGCCCACTGCGCGCTGAGTTGATCACACGGGATGCCCCACACTTTCTCCGTGTACGTCTTGAAGAAGATGCGATACAGCCGTGTGCCAAACCGATTGGACACCCACTCTTCAAAGGTCTTTTCATTGCGATAAGGCAAGATCTTCGACCGGAAGTAACTCATCAACACCAGAAAACTCTGCCACACGCCCAGCTTGCTCAACGCGTCGGCAAAGCGCAGCGGATACAGGATGAACTTTCGGTTGTAATAGATACGGCTCAAGCGCGGGCGCACCAAAAAATCGTCGCCCAGAATCTCGTGCCACAGGTCTTCGACTTCCGTCACTTTGGTGAAGAAGCGATGCCCGCCAATATCCATGCGATAGCCGTTGAAGACTTCGGTGCGCGCGATGCCGCCCACCCGCGCGCCCTTCTCCAGCACGATCGGTTTGACGCCCTGCTTGCTCAATTCGTAGGCGGCCGTCAGACCGGCCGGTCCGCCACCGATGATGACGACGGATTGGAGGTTGGAGGTTGGAGGTTGGAGGTTGGAGTTAAGGTTCATTCTGTATGATGAATTCAGTTTCGTGAGTGCCATCGATCGTCAAGCGTTCGCCCGTGTCGAGGCGATAAAAGCCGATTGAGGCGCGCGGGATGGGCAAGTTATCGCTCGTTGATAATGAGTGAACATCTTCGACAATCTCGCCTGGTTGCCAGACCGAGGTGGGGTAATTACCACTCACCGGTTGGCTGTCACCACTGATCTGGCCGTTAGCGCCGGGCACATGCACAAATACAGTGTAATCAATCGGCACGGGCTTGACCGCTTGCCAGCACAACACGAGGCGCGGCACTCCGCCTGCTTCGATGCGATAACCGATCAACTTGATTAATCCACCGAAAGTAACGTCTACCGGCCAATCAACTTCACACGCACGCTCAATCCAGATCGTCACACGCCTCAACTCGCGCAGTTGGGCCAAAGGCGGCACCGTCAGGCTCACCGTTGCAAGCGTGGGGTGATCCACTGTCGTTGATACCACAAAGCGCGTCACGACAATTTCGTTGGGTTGCCACACATCACGCGGATAAGCATCTGTACCCAACGGCATCAAAGTATGCCCGACGATCGACCCATCGGGCGCAAGCAGCATGATATTTGCCTGCCTCACGTCCTGATCATCGACATCTGCAATCGATCGCCAATAGGTCTCTAGCTCTAATGGCTCGCCGACCTTCACGCGATCACTCTTCAGCCGATAACCAAGCAACTCGGTATAAGCGCCAAACGACCCGGTGGTCTCGACAGATCCCTCGGGCAGCGCCGACACGATCGGGCGGGCGTAGGCCGGCTGGATGATCATCAACGGTGAAACGAGCGTGAAAGCCAACGGAATCGTGAGCAGCGCAAATGACATCGCCCTGGGCCACTTCGACATCCCCAGCGCCAGCACCACGCCAATCGCCGCCAATGACGGATACAGCAAGCGACCGTGAATATCATAGATGTTAAATGAGTACCGCACCGCCGACGCCAGTAACAGCGCGAACACGCTCAATGCGATGAGTAGCTTGGGCCAATCGAGCGGCCACTCACGCTTGATCGCGCGTCGCACCAGACCGATCAGCGCCACCAACCCGATCACACCGAAGATCGGCCACCACGTGCGATCGACGCGCAACGAAAAGTCAACCCAAAACGTGCCGAACAGGCCGCGCATGTCGCCGATAAAATCGCCGATCGTCGGCGGCACGCGGCCTGCACCCGTCAACGCCTGCCACTCGCGCCACGCCAACGGATCGCCGTACAGCGACCAGTTGCGCAGGTACCACCAGCCCGCGATGATGAAGGCGAGGCTATAGATGATCAGCGCCGCCAGGATCAACTGTCGCCAATGGCGACGAGCGTGTTGCGTGTTGCGTAGTGCGTGTAGAACAATTGCCAGTGCGGGCACGGGCAGCAACGCAACCAATCCGATCTTCGACAGCAGCGCCAATCCCAGCATCACGCCACCGCTGATCGTCCAGCGCGCGGATTGATCGTCCAGCCAGCGCAGCAGCGCATACACGAGCCAGGTTGTCGTCGCCGCGGCCAGCGCATCATTGTTGATCATCGCCGCGCCGTAAACAAACTGCGGCACGCCAGCCGCCATGCCCAACGCCAGCAGCGCCACGCGCTCATTATGCAAGATGCGTCGCGCGATCCGCCACACGCCCCACAGCGCCAGCGCATTCAGCGCGATCGACACGCAACGCGCCAGATGCGCGGCCAGCGTTGCGTTGCGCCACGGCCAATCTTCATGCGCCGTATGAATGAGCAGGTTGGGCGATGTGCCGTTCGCGCCCGGCGTAATCAGCGGGTTCGCCAGATTGAAGCGAAACGCCGCCGGAAAATCGCTTCGATCGATGGGCGCAATCAACATGGCGATCAGCCCATAGTACACGGGCGGATGCGCGCCGTTGCGCAAAAAAGTGGCCGGCTCCGCCGCGTCAAAGACCGGCAGCCCGCCACCGTCCGCCAGATGATTGGCAAACGCAAAGTGCCAGATTTCGTCCGGGCCTTCAAACACAGGCGTCACGACGCTGTAGACGCCGGACAGTACTACGAAGGCCAGGAAGATAACGAGTAACCAGTAACGAGTAAATCTCGCTACAGCCGGTTGTTCCTTACTCATTACTCATTACTCATTATCGATCTTGGACTTCCACCGGCGCGTTTAGCGTCACAAAATCCCCGCCCGTTGCCACCGGCACGCGCACGACCGAGGCCGAATTATACCATCCGATGATCAGGGTGGCCGGGCCGCGATAGGTAGCATCGACCAGTTTCAGCGCATGCACATCGGTCACGATTTGCCCCGACACCCACGCCACGGTCGGCGGATTCGGCGGCGCATCATGCTGAGCGACGAGGTGTCCATCCGGCGCAATAAGTTGTGTGAAAACAGTGTATGCCTCGCTCAGCGGTTCGACGTTTCTTGCGCGCCAGTACAGCGTCAAACTCAATTCGCGATCAGGCGCGATCGTCGGCGTTGTCAACGAGTAGCCCAGCAAGTCTGCCACCGCGCCAAACTGTGCCGTTTGCGTGTGCGCCAGCGCCGGTGCGTCAAACTTCAATTGCGATTCATCCAGCGTCAGCGTTGCCACCTTCAGCCAACGCTCGTCCTGCGCGATCTGCAACTGCATCTCGCCGCGCACCGGCGGATAGATCAACGTGCGGCGATCGATGACCGTCTCACCGCTCAACCACTTCTCAACAGGATACTCGTTTGCCATCAACTCCATTGAGGGTTCCGCCCACACCCGATCGGCCTGCACGAGCCTGACGCGCCCGTCCAACGTCGAAGTCGTTTTGCGCCAGCGGAATATCACTTCCACTTGCCCTAACGGCGCGGGCGATTGCGGCGACAGACTGTAGGCCGCAAGATTGTCGATTGGCGTTGCCGGCGTCTGCCAGTGATAACCACTCAACGTGCGATACGGATCGTCTTCGCTAGTGCTGCGCGGCAGCGTAATCTTCCCGACACTCTGTGGCTCGGACGCTTGCTGTGCGTTATAAAACTTGATCGCCACCGTATGTGCCACCGGCGGCGTGCCCGGCGGAATAGGCAGTACCGCATAATTGCGCCCCGCGCGCAAGTCGGCGTCGATACTGGAGATGCGCCGCCCGGCTCGATCGATCAACGCCATCGACAACCGTTGCCAATCGGCGGCTGCCGTGATGTTGGCAAGCGGCCAATCCATCGCCACGGTGATTGCGCTCTCATCCCCACTCGTAATCAATACCGCGCCGCGCTCAAGACCCGGATCAACTACTGCTTGCGATAGATCATAGCCATACACTTCGTAGCCGTGGAACGACTGCCACGCATTCAAACGGCCGGCTTGCTCCAACAAAAAGCGCCAATAGCCGGCCTGATCCTGCGTCGAAATCGTCCAATGTACCAGCCAGACGCGCCGCGCATCGCCCACCGTCGAACGCAACTGCTTCAGCGCCTCGGCCTCCGTCGTCGCCGTGATCATGTGCGTGGCCGCTAAGCCATGATCGTAATAGTCCAGCGTGTAATCGTTCGCCTCGACGAGGATCACATCAGTAGCGATGGCGTTCGCCCTGAGGTACGCGGCCACATCACGCACATCATCTTTGGCATAAACCGGATTGAGTGCCGCACTCCAACCAGCTGTGATCAGGCAGACGGCCACGATCAACGCCAGTAGTTTAGCCTTGATCTGCGACAAAGCCGCGCCGAACAACACCCACACCGGCACACTGAACGCCAACAGATAGCGCGGGTGAAACGCCGTCAGCAGCTGGGTCAAAGCAAAACCAATCGCCAGTGACAGTGCGCCAAAAATCAACAGACCCTGGGTGTGTCTTCGATCGATCAGCCACGCGCCGCGGATCGCCACACCGATCACGATCAGACCCGTCAAAGTCAATGGCCCAAGCGACCCATCCAGATCACGCACGCCGGTCAGCCACAACGCCGTCACCTGCTGCATGAGCGCGCTGAATGACGGCGGTTGCTCGGTCGCCTGGATCAAACTATCGGGCGCGGAAAAGACCCACACCGTCCATACGATCAGCGGTAGCGCCGCCATCAACTGCCCGATCAGCCAACGACCATATTCCGAAAGGGGTGCTCGTCGTTTGAAGAAATAACCCACCACGAGGACATTCAACGCGGCGATCAGCGGCACGGCAAAATAGTGCGTCAACAACAACAACGCTTCGACTATCAGCAGCGTCGTTTGCGCGCGTCGATCAGCGAAGTCGCGCTCCGCACTCCGCACGGCGAAATACAGCGTCGCCGCTGTCAGCGCAAAAAACAGCGCATACATCCGCGCCTCTTGCGAATAAGCCACCAGCCCAGGCGCGCCGGCCGCAATGAACAGCGTCCACGTACCGGCGTCTGACCCAAACAATCGTCGCGCCAGCACGAACAAAAACGCTACGCTGATCAAGCCGCTGGCCAGCGGGACAAAACGCAGACTAAACTCGCGCCAGCCGCCGAAGCTGCCCCACAGCGTTGTCAGCACAAAATACAGCGGCGGATTGCGATCGCCGGTCTGCAGCATGTGCCACAGATTATCCCAGCCGTGGCTCGTCGTCTGCCACGTAAACGCCTCGTCCCACCATACGCTTTGAGACGCCAGGCTTGACACGCGGACGGCAAAAGCCAGCCAGACCAAGATCACGATGACTGCGGTAGAGCGCTTCACTCGTCACTCGTCACGGCTCGAAACACATCCAGCGTTTTCGCCGCAATCCTCTCCCACGCATACAGCTTCGCCGCTTGCCGCACGTCTTTAGACAAGCGCGAGCGCAATGCCGGATCGATTAACACCCGCTCGATGGCCTGCGCCAACGCGGGCGGATCATTGGGCGGCACATACAACACCGATTGATCGGGCGTCAACCCCTCGATCGGATAACGTGGCTCGGTCGTGATAATGGGGCGGCCATGTGCGATGGCGGCCATCAAACTACCACGCCGCACCGAAGCACCATCGACATAGGGCAGCGCCATCACGTCACAGGCCGACAGCGCCCGCGATGCGCCAATCGGATCGAGATAGCCCGTCGCGCTGACATGGTCCTTCAACTCCAGCACATCAATCAACGCCTCGACTTGCGCGGCATAAGTGGCATTGGTCGGATCGCTCGCGCCCGTTCGCCCACCGACGAGGATCAGGCGCACGGGTAGCTGCCGATCGAGCAGCAGTCGCACGGCCTGCATCAATGTCTCGCCGCCTTTGCTCAGATTCAGAAAGCCAAAGTAGCCGACGGTGAACTCATCGCGTTGAACCTGCCAGCGATCACGTTCGTCAGCCACGTCAAACACACCCGCCTGGCCGGGTTGGATGTTGCTGCCGATGGGAATCAAGTGAAGGTTGGCAGTTGGAAATTGGAGATTGGCCAGGCGTGTGCGATCTTCCTCATTGGTCACAATGGTCGCATCGCTGCGTCGTCCCAGATATTCCACCACTTTCCAACGCAGCGGTCCCGCCTTGGGAAACAAATACGGCATTAACAGATCATGATAGGTCGTGACAATGGGCGCTGAGATGAGTCGCCGCGCCGTACGGCTGGGTAGGAAGTTCACGCCGACCCGCATCCCATAGGCAACCGGTTCATACTGGATATTCAGCACAGCCAATTGTTGCTGCCGCGCGACCGCCGCGATCGATCGCCAACAACTCAGGCCCCACGACCTCACGACACGATGAACGCAGACGCCGTCAGCGTCAGGGCCATCGCCCGCGCCCGCAATGACGTGCACATCCTGGCCTTGCTTCGCCAACGCCTGCGCCAACTCGCGCGTAAAGTCGCCCACGCCGCCCTGCATCGGCGGATATTCGCCTGTGATTAAGCCAATTTTCATTGCAACCTCGATCGTAAGACTTGCCGGTATACCCCGATGCGCCGGCGGCGCAAGTCGCGCTGGCGGCCCAGCGCATACTTCAGCGTTTCCAGGCCAATTTGCCACACGTATTGACTCAACAGCCACACGCGCAGCGTGCCCGCCACCACTCGACCGTGCCACTTGCGAAAGTAGCGTACTTTGCTGGTGTTAAAGCGAATATGCCGCGCGGCCACCGCCTGCTCGCTGCTCTTGCCGTCGTAGTGAATCACCTGCGCGTCAGGCACATAGGCGATGCGCCAACCAGCCTGTTTGATGCGGCGACACAGGTCCAGTTCTTCCGAGTACATGAAAAAGTTCGCTTCATCATACCCCCCAACTCGATCGAACACCTCGCGCCTGAAGAGCGTACACGCGCCGTTCAACCAATCGACGTCCTGAACGACACTGGCGGCCACATCTTCCACGTAATAGCGGCGCAGCACGCCGCGCGGCACGAGGCTTTGCAGCCAGGTGCTCTCGAAGAAACCCGTCAGCACCGTGGGAAAACGTCGCCGCGAAGGCTGGATCGAGCGATCGGGATTGAGCAGCATCGGCCCGACTGCGCCCACCTCTGGTTCGGCTTCGAGGTAATCGACCAATCGATCGAGCGCCCGATCGACCATCTCGGTATCAGGATTCAGCACCAGCACATATCGACCCTGCGCCACCGCCAGGCCCTGATTGTTGCCGCCCGTGAAGCCGCGATTCAGCTCATTGGCAATCACCGTGACGTGCGGATACTGGCTGCGCACCATCGTCACGCTGTCATCAGTCGATGCGTTATCGACGACGATCAGCTCAAGCGTGTACCGGCTCGATCGGATGGAGGCCAGACACCGCTCGAGCAGGTCGCGCACGTTCCAGTTGAGAATGACTATCGAGAGATCGATCATGATCCGTGAACAACACGACGGCCTGTCGGCCGCCGCATCTCTCATCCGTTTATCCGCTTCGCCGCAGGCATCCGCTGAAGAACATCATCCGCTAGTAGCTGCGCGCCACCACATAGTCGGCCAGTTGCAGCATAGCCTGGCGCGCATCATTGTCGGGCAGCACGCTTAGCGCGGCCTGGCTGCTCGTCACATACTCGCGCGCTTCGGCCAACGCCTGATCGACCGCGCCCGACGCGCGCACCGCCTCCACGATGGGCAACACCGTCTCATCG
Organism: Chloroflexota bacterium; assembly: GCA_016219235.1. The sequence goes on along the minus strand of JACRBO010000715.1, from coordinate 5,210 downwards.
GTGCGCCGGCCGTTGCGCAGCAGCGTATCCACGCGGCGATCAGCGGGCTGCGCGTCGAGGTAATCGATCACGGGCAGCGTCACAATGCCCTGCCGCAAATCGTTCGCCACCGGCTTGCCCACCTGCGACGCGTCGCCGATGAAGTCCAGCACGTCGTCCATGATCTGAAAGGCAATGCCCAGATCGTGACCAAACGTTTTCAGCGCCGCAATCTGTTCTTCTGATGCGCCAATCAACACACCCGCCGCTTCCGTCGCCAGTTCAAACATCGACGCGGTCTTGGCGTAAATGCGCTTGAAGTAATCCTCGCGTGTCTGCCGGTATTGCACGTCGCTGAACTGCTGGCGCAATTCGCCGGTGACGATCGTCATCAGCGTGCGGGCAAAAATCCGCATCACGCGCACGTTATCGGTCTGAGCGGCCAGATCGGCGGCCAGCGCAAAGACATAGTCACCCGTCAAAATCGTCGCGCCCGGCGACCAGCGCGCGTTCAGCGTAGGACTGCCGCGTCGCAGCAATGAGCCGTCAACGACATCGTCATGCACCAGCGTCGCCGTGTGCAGCATCTCCACCGCGGCTGCCAGCGAAATGATCGGCTGCGTATCAGATGGATAGAGCCGCCCCGTCAACAACGATAAGGCAGGGCGCATCCGCTTGCCGCCACTGCCCAGCAAATGACCCAACGCTTCGGAGACCAGATCAAATTCCACAGTCTCCAGCAGCGGCGTTTCACGCAACCGCGTTTCCACGCGCTGCAAATCATCCTTAATCGGATCCAACATCGACAGCGTGCTCACCTTCACCAGCCCAACATTTGATTTGCGTTCAGCGTTGTTTGCCGCGCGACGACAGCCAGAGTCAGCCCTTGCACCTGCGCGATTGTTTCGGCCACATGCCGCACATACGCCGGTTCGTTGCGCTGGCCGCGATGCGGCACCGGCGTCAGAAATGGCGCATCCGTTTCGATCAACAACCGATCGAGCGGCGCTTGCCGGATGATGTCCCGCTCCCGATCGGATTTCTTGAACGTGATCGGCCCCGTCACACCGCAGTACAACCCGATGGCGAAGGCGCGCTGCATGATGGCGAGATCGTCGAAATATGAGTGGAGCGTGCCCGTAATTCGTGGTGCGTGTTGCGTGAACTGTTCCAACACCCCGATTGTGTCAGCGGCAGCCTCGCGACTGTGAACAATCACCGGCTTGCCCAGTTCTCCGGCCACTTCTAACTGCGCCTGAAACGCCCGCGCTTGAACGACGTGCTCGACTTTGTGCCAGTAGTAGTCCAGCCCGATTTCACCGATGGCGATCACTTTGTCATGTTGCGCCAACGAGCGAACTTCGCTCAACATCGCCGCGTCGAAGTCGGCGCAATCATTCGGATGGACGCCCACCGCCGCATACACAGCGGTGTACTGTTCGGCCAACCCAATCGCGCGGCGGCTGCTGGGCACATCCACGCCGATGGTCAACAGCCGCGTCACGCCGCCGTCGATGGCGCGCCGGATCACTTCATCGCGATCTTCATCAAAAGCGTTCCAGTCGAGATGGCAGTGCGTGTCGACTAAGACCATTACATGTCCAATGAGTTACGCATAGCCTGTTCGACCAGCAGCACATACCGATTTGATAACAACCCAATCCGTGAAGCGAGCCGGCGCTTGTCCATCGCCCGAATCTGTTCCGTCACGGCTTTTGAATCTTGCGACAGACCGCCTTCACCGGCGGGAATCAACACGTGACTTGGAGACAGCCGCGTGACATTCGTCGTCAACGGCACGACAATGACTAACTGGCTGTGTTGGTTAATTACGTTGTTGGACACCACGACAACGGGGCGCGTCTTTTTGATCTCAACCCCCACCGTCGGGTCAAGATTGGCCCAAAACACGTCACCGCGCTTGACAAGCGATGTCATCGGTCAAGCCACTCATCGGCTTCGGCATCAACCGTCGCAAAGTCGTTCAGCACGGCGATTTCTTCCGCCGCCTCTTCAGGCGTTAGCTGCGCAAAGTAGGCTTCGTACGCCTGCTCACGCCGTCCCTTGTCGGACTCTAACACATACTGCTCCAACAAGAATGTCACGAGATCACGCGCGTCACCGGGCGTCTGAACCTGCGCCCGCTTCAACAGCGCATCTGGCACTTCAATCCGAGTTGAAGAATCCATGGTCGTCCCTCCCTGCTACCAACTATCTCAACCCTGCAATCTTCAAACCATCCTGCAAAATTGCCTGCACCTTGTCGCCGTGCGTCGTCTCCGTGTACACCCGCACGATCGGCTCCGTGCCCGACAGCCGAATCAACACCCAGCCGTCGTCGCCCAGCACGAACTTGAAGCCGTCGGTCGTATCGAGTGCGGTGACTTTCAGCCCACCGATCATATCCGGCTTCGCGTTCAGCACTTTCTCTTTCACGGCATCGCGTTCGGCCGGGGTGCAGCGCGTATCGATGCGATCATAGTAGTGCGCGCCGACTTTGTCGAACAGCATTTGCAGCAGTTGGCTGGGCTTCTTGCCGGTCTTCACCATGAAGTCCAGCATCAGCAAGTTGCCCAGAATGCCATCGCGTTCCGGCACGTTGCCGCGAAACGCGAAGCCGCCCGACTCCTCGCCGCCCAGCATCGCATTGGTCTCGATCATTTTGGGCGCGACATACTTGAAGCCCACGCCGGTCGAATACACCGGAATGTCATACAACTTGCCGAGTTTTTCCAGCATCGCCGTGGTGCTGAGCGTCTTCACGATTGCCCCGCGTTCGCCGCGAATCTCCAGCATATACAATGCCAGCAGCGCGTACACTTCCAGTTGATTGACGAAGCGGCCGTTCTCGTCGCCGATGCCCATGCGATCCGCATCGCCGTCGGTAATAAGACATACGTCTGCGCCGATCTCGACGGTTTTCTCCAGACCTTTATCGATGTTCGGGCGAATCGGCTCAGGCCGCGACATTTCCGGGAAGATGGGATTGCGCGTATTGTGTATCTCCACGATTTCCGTTTTGCCGCCACCGATCAATCGGGGAAACCACCCCGCCCCATTACCCCACATCGGCTCCACCACGATCTTTAAGCCAGCATCCTTGATCGGCTGCAAATCGATCAAGTCTTTGAGATGCTCAATGTACGGAATCGACGCATCAAACACTGCGACTAAGCCCTGCGCTTTGGCTTCTTTCAAAGACATCGATTTCACGCCATCACTGTCCGGGATCAACGCCTCGATCTGCTTCAAGCCCTCGGGGTCGATCGCGCCGCCGTTGGGATCGCGCACCTTGAAGCCGTTATCGGTGGGCGGATTGTGCGACGCGGTGATGTTGATCGCGCCGCCCGATTGGTGATACACCGCCGCATACGATATGACGGGCGTCGGCGTGGGGCCGTCCGTCAGCCAAACGTGAATGCCGTTGGCGGCCAGCACTTCGGCGCACGCTGCCGCAAAGTTCTCGGAATGGAAACGCTTGTCGAAGCCGATCACTGCGCCCTTCGACGCCAGCCCGTTGGCAATGAGGTATGAGGCGAACCCTTGCGCGCAGCGGCGCACACTGGCAAACGTGTAGTCATCTGCAATCTGACCGCGCCAACCGTCTGTCCCAAACTTGATCACAGGCTCTTTCATGATCGCTAGACTCCGTTAGCCTTGAGGAGTTCCATATCAGCATCGACCATCATCTCGACCAGACCTTTGAACGACACGGTCGGTTCCCAGCCCAATTGGCGGCCCGCCTTGGCCGGATCGCCGATCAAGTGATCGACTTCAGCCGGGCGCATGAAGGCCGGGTCCTGCACCACGTACTTCTGCCAGTCCAGCTGAACGCGGTCAAACGCCACTTCGCAGAACTCACGCACCGAGTGCGTTTCACCCGTCGATACCACATAGTCGTCGGGACGATCTTGTTGCAACATCAGCCACATCGCGCGGACGTAATCGCCCGCAAAGCCCCAGTCGCGCTTGGAATCCAGATTGCCCAAATGCAAATCTTTGGCAAGGCCGAGTTTGATCCTGGCGACAGCGTGCGTGATCTTGCGCGTGACAAATTCCAGGCCGCGGCGCGGTGATTCGTGATTAAACAAAATGCCCGAGCACGCGAAGAGGTTGTAGCTCTCCCGATAGTTCACTGTGATCCAGTGGCCGTACACCTTGGCCACGCCGTACGGACTGCGCGGATAGAGCGGCGTCTTCTCGGTCTGCGGAATCTCTTGCACTTTGCCAAACATCTCGCTGCTAGAGGCTTGATAGAAGCGAATCGAAGTGTCGATGGTGCGGATGGCTTCCAGCAGGCGCGTCACGCCGAGAGCGGTGAACTCGCCCGTCAGCACCGGCTGCTTCCACGACGTGGGCACAAACGACTGTGCAGCGAGGTTATACACTTCCTGCGGTTTGTAATCGTTAAGAATGCCGATCAACGAACTTTGATCGAGCAAATCGCCCTGCACCAGTTCGACGTCATCCTGAATGTGCTTGATCCGATCGAAATTAACCGTGCTCGATCGGCGCACCATGCCGATGACGTCGTAGCCCTGCCCCAGCAAAAACTCGGCCAGATAGCTGCCGTCCTGGCCGGTGATACCCGTAATCAAAGCGCGTTTCTTAGTCACAAATCGTATCCTTTAGGGTGTGAAATAAACTGATGGAAGACGATCACGAACGACGGTGGAAGTCCGTCCGTCATGGAATGCGCTGCCGCCAGTCGTTCAAAATATCGAGACAAGTTTGCTCGAAAGTGATGCGCGGCGCCCAGCCGGTTTGCCGCTTGAACCTGGTGGGATCGCACACCGAGATCGGCACGTCGCTCGGTCGGAGTTTGGCGGGGTCGGTCTCTTCGGCAATATCGATCGGGCTGGCCGCCAGCATGATATCGAGCATCTCACGCACCGATCGCGCCTGGCCCGACCCGATGTTGTAGGTCTCGCCCGGCTCGCCCCGCAGCGCGCACGCGATGTACGCCCGGCACATATCGCGCACATCGGTGAAATCGCGCTTCGCGGCCATGTTGCCCAGACGCAGCACGGGCGGCTTCAAACCGCGTTCGATCTCGACGATCTGCCGGGCAAACGACGGCGCCACAAACCGATCGTTCTGGCGCGGCCCGATGTGATTGAATGGCCGCACGCGAATCACCGGCAGTTTCCGATCGAGCCAATACTGCAAACCCATAAAATCCTGCGCGACTTTGCTGACACCATAGGGATTGCTGGGCCGCAGCGGAGTGT